>JAQBYC010000031.1 GCA_027623205.1 Pseudomonadota bacterium
AAAGCGGACATTTAATGTGCTACAAAAACCGGACATCTGTATGTGTCATTGACACTTAAACGGAGTTCCGGCGGAATTGACCGGGCGGGCTGCGAACTGAACACCGAAGGGAGATAGGCAACTATGAGATTAGCGCTGATCCTAGTTACGGGCATTTTGCTGGCTGGTTGTGCGGAAGGTCGCTTCACCGAAGGCTTGACCTGTATGCCTGATGGTTCGCTTGTCGTGTACCAATATAAGAACACCAGCGGCACATATGATGGCGCGACGGCCGATCCCAAATATTGCAAGTGACGTCGTCGGCATACCTGGAGCAGTTTTTGAATACATTGAGCCGCCAACGTGACTTAAGTGCCTGGTTCAATTGCTCCGTATTTGGAAGTCTAAGAACATTTAGATTAAATGTGCGTTAGAACACCGGGAGAATTGAATATGGCACGATTTGTTGGACTGGCTTTTTGCTTTTTCGCGGCTTGTCTCGGCGGCCAAGCCGCCAATGCGGCGTCGGCGGTGGCGATCGATTCCCAGGGCAATAAATTTGCCTGGCAGTCCGATCAGGATATTGCCCGGGCAAAAGAGAACGCACTGGCGCAATGCGCAAAAGTTTCCGGTTCGAAATGCGCCATCTTCACTGTCTGTGGCCTGCCCGGCAACGGTGCTATTGCGTTCAACAAGACCTCCGGCAACTGGGGCGCTGCCTGTGCCGCCAAGCAGGCTGATCAGGCGCGGGAATTTGCCCTGGAGAACTGCAATCTTCGTTCCCAGGGAAACGGTACCTGTGAAATCGCCGGTAGCTACAATGATGACAGCGTCGGCGGCGCGCTGGCGACGGATTATTTTTCCGGTAAATGGGCCGAGAACTGCAAGGACAAAACCTGGCACAAATTCCGTACGGTGAATTCGAAAGAATTCCGGCTGCTGGATTGTAACGCGGCGCAATGCACCGACAGGCAGGAAGTATTCAGGTCCTTGTCCGGGGAGACGGTGTTCCATTGGCCGACCAACAACACCCGTATCCGCAAGCGCGGCCCGGATACAATAGAAGTCACAACAGTGAACTCGAAATATTACAACCGGTGTGGCGAATAGCGGCGGAATTTCGACCCTTGTCTCCGCTTGGCCGCATATTGGTGATGTCTATCGGCATCTGCCTGATTTCGTTGGCCGCATTTGCACAGAAAAATCTGGACGAAGCCGTATCGGAATTGAAGATTTATTTCGCGCAGTGTTCGACTAAAACGGGCTACGATCCGGACCATGTGGGCAACCTTGGCGCGCACGATCTGCATTCCGGCGAACGCGCCTATGCCGACTGCGCTTACGACGGCATAAACAAGATCCTGAAGGCGCGGTCGCGGATACCGGAAATCTATGACAGATTTATCGCCGAACACCGGAAACTGACCGACAAGGTAAAGTCCGGGGCGATAACCCGCGACGAACGCAAGGCGGCGGTCGAGCGCATGGTTGTATCTATTCGCAACCAGGAAGAGGCGCTGGAATCGCCGGGCCCGGGCAAAGCCGCCAAAACAACCGGCAACGCAAATGCAGGAGCCAGCGCCAATGCCCTGGAACAAAGGGAAGATATGAGGCGTGTGCAGGACATGCAACGCAGTGTCAATCGCTCCATCCGCTCGCTTCCAAGGTTTTAGGCCCTTTTCAAGATTGGCCGGGCCCCGTCGTTTAACCGAGAAACTGCAGCGGAGTTAAGCACCGTTCCTGCGCAGTGTTAGGGTGCGGCGGGTTCAACAAGCGGGAAGAGGATGTGTCGGAAGTGAAGTTCTTACGGGAGCCGCTGCTGCATTTTGTGCTCATTGGCGCGGCGATCTACCTGTTGTATGGCGTGTTCGCCGAACCGGAACCGGAAAAGACCGACAAGACCATTGTCGTCAGCGCGGGCGAAGTCGAGTGGATGCAAACCTCCTGGCGGAAACGCTGGAATCGGCCGCCGACAGACAAAGAATCGAACGGTCTGATCCAGCAGTACATCCGGGAGTCGGTGCTGTACCGCGAGGCGCTGATCATGGGGCTGAACCAGCATGATGGCGTTATCCGTCGCCGCCTGGCGCAGAAGCTGGAATTCCTTGCCAAGGACCTGGTGACAGTGGCGCCGGCCAGCGAGGAAGAGCTGCAGGCGTACTTCGCCGCACACCTGGATCGCTACCCGGAAAAGGACCTGTACTGTCCGGTTACGGTGTCCATCTTGTGTACGTGAGCCATATCAGCGAACCACCAGCGCCGGTCTTTACCCAGATGCGCGAGCGGGTGAACCCAGGACTGGAAGGCTGACAAGGGAGAAGAGCTCAACGAGACGTTCTACGCCAATCTGCGCGACCGCTACACCATTGTCGTTGAAGCGCCGAAATGGAATGACACGGCCGCTACGTTGCGGGAATCGGCGAAATGAACCCGGAATGCCACCTGGGACATGGCGATCAATATTGCTTTGGGCGCGGCGCCTTGCGGCGATTCGCGCCGGGGGTCGCGCATCTGCAATTGCTGTTGGCCGCCATCTTCCTGGCGGGGCTATGGCTCCCGGCGATGCCGGCCATCGCGGATGAGATCCGTCCCGCACTGCCGGATATCAAGGAACAGACGACTGGCCTGTTTGCGGTCACCTGGAAAACCCCCACCCGTGGCAACCAGGTGCTGGCCATCACGCCGCGGCTTCCTCGGCGCCTCGAATTACTGGGGTCGCCCATTGTCCAGGACCTGCCGGGTGCCCGGATCGAACGGGCAACCTACAAGAATAACGGCAGGTCATTGACCGGTCAGCGTATCGTCATCGACGGTCTGTCCGCCGTGCAGACCGATGTGCTGCTGCTGGTCCAGTTGCGGGACGGCACCCAGCATTCGGCGATCCTCAGGCCGGCTTCGCCCGGGTTCACCATCCCGACGCAGGCATCAAAGCTCAAAGTCGCCGGCGACTACTGGCTCATGGGCACCATTCATATCCTGGAAGGGATTGACCACCTGTTGTTCGTGTTCGCGCTGCTGTTGCTGGTGTCCGGCATCGGCACCCTGTTGAAGGCCGTCACCGCGTTCACCATCGCGCACAGCATCACGCTGGCGCCGCCGCGGAGCGTCTGGCGACTGCTGCTCTACTGCATTGGCGGCGTGGCGGCGTACTGGACAATTGGTCGGGTCATGGCGTTTCTGCCGGTCGCGGTTTAGGGACCGCCGGTTCCAATCCAAAACGGCCAGTTCTTCGTCGCCACCCTGGCGCACACATGATCCGAATGTGCACAGAAATTTCAGCATGGAGCAATTGAACCAATTATTTAAGTCACGTTCGCGACACCAATTATCTGAAAATTACTTTGCCTACGCAGCAAGCTTCGGATGCGAACTCAAGCGTGGCCTTTCTGGGACGGCTACACCGAAACGGTCTCGATTTGCAACCTCGGGGACCGTTAGCCTGGTAATTGGCATTGCTTTTGCCGGCAGCGAAATGATACCCTGCCGGCAGCGACGGTTCCCTTCGGGGAAGTAAGAGGGAACAGGGAACAATTGGATCGCGGTCAAGCGGACCAATCGAAGCCCTGGCTGCCCCCGCAACTGTAAGCGGCGAACGCGCCCGACTATGGCCACTGGGAAACCGGGAAGGCCGGGCAAGCGTGATGACCCGCGAGCCAGGAGACCTGCCGTCGCTAGCGTCACTCAACCGCGGACCGGGGTGTGTCAGTGGGACGGAAACCCGTTTGCGGTGACGCGCGAAAGCGTGTCGCTGTTGGGGATTCTGGTTATGAGTGACCATGTTTCTGGATCTATCGCGAGCAAACGGCCCATCGGTTTTGGGCCAACGATACCGCTTGTACGCGTGGCCAGCCGTTCTGGCCACGTGTGGGCGGGCATTGCTGCCATGTATCCCCGATCGCGTCTTGAACAGCCAAGAGCGAAAGGATCCAGCAATGATTAGAATTCCCAAGGCACTACCGTTTCTCAACGCCGGCCGGACCATCCGTGGCCTTGCCGGTCTTTCCGCAATAGCGATCATGACCTGCACTTCAATTGCCGTTGACGCCGCCGACGATGCCGTTAAGCGGCTACCCAACGTTGTCGTATCGGCCAGCCGTGTACCGCTGCCAGCGCAGGAAGTCGGCAGCGCGGTTACGGTCATTACCGCAGAAGATCTCAAGCGCAGGCAAATTCGCTTTGTATCCGAGGTGCTGAGGGAAGTCCCCGGCGTGGCTGTCAGCCGGTCCGGCAGCGCCGGCTCCTTCACCCAGGTTCGAATACGCGGCGCCGAGGGCAACCAGACGCTCGTTATCATCAATGGCGTAGAGGTTAACGACCCGAGCGGTGGGTCCGAGTTCGATTTCGGCGACCTGCTCGCCGCCGACATCGAGCGGATCGAGGTCCTGCGTGGACCACAGAGCGCGCTCTACGGCAGTGATGCAATCGGTGGTGTCATCAACATCGTGACCAAGAAGGGGCATGGGCCCGCGACCGGGACCCTCGCTTTGGAAGGCGGTTCCTTTCGCACCGGCCAGGCATCGGCCAGCGTCCGCGGTGGCGGCGACGGGTACCATTTCTCGCTTGGTGCCACCGGAGTCACGACGGACGGCGAATCGGTCGCCCCGGAATCCGAAGGGAATTCGGAGGCCGATGGGCATCGAAACCAGACCTACATCGCAACGCTGGGTGTAACGCCGCTTAAAAATCTCGCGATCGAGTTGTTCGGCCGCTATGTCGGTTCGACGATAGAGACAGACCCGCAACCCGCCGTCGCCGGCATCATCAGGACGGTCGATGGCGACGACGAAACCGAGACCATACAGCGTACCGGCCGGGCTCAGGCAAAATACAGCCTGTTCGACGGCGCCTGGGAGCATATCCTCGGCGCCGGGATCAACGAGGAAACGGCGGATTCCACCACCGACAATGCCTTGACCTTCGAGTCCGAGGGCAAGAAGGTGCGCTACGACTACCAGACCAACGTCTATTTCGAGACGCCCTCGTTCGCGGAGGCAACCCATTCGCTGACATTCCTGGCGGAGCGCGAGGACGAGTCGCAGGTCACGCGCAGTGCCTTCGGCGGTTCCGACCTCGATGTCACCAACCATGGCTATGTGGGCGAGTACCGCCCCCGGCTGTGGGACCGGCTTTTCCTGTCGGGTAGTGTGCGCCGCGATGACAACGACTTATTCGACAACGCGACAACATATCGGACCACGGCGGCCTACCTGCACAAGGAGACCGGCACGCGCCCGCACGGCAGCTATGGAACCGGCGTCAAAAACCCCACCTTGTTCGAGCTGTTTGGCTTTGGCCCGAACTTCGTGCCCAATCCCAACCTCAGGCCGGAGGAAAGCGATGGCTGGGACATCGGTGTCGAGCAAGGTTTCTTTGGCAGCCGCCTGTCCATGGATGTCACCTACTTCAACAACCGGATCACGGACCTGATCCGGGGTGCTGGCAACACCGCTGTCAACGTGGCGGGCACCTCCAAGATCCAGGGCATGGAGGTCGCCGCCAGTGCCAGAATCGCCGAGGGCCTGACCCTCACCGGACAGTACACCTACACCGACGGGCAGGACGCCAACGGCACAGAACTGGTGCGCCAACCCAAGCATCTGGCCAGTGCCAATATCGACTATGACTTTCTCGATGGCCGGGCAAAGCTCGACCTCGGCATCAATTACAACGGTCGACAGAAGGACATCCAGTTCTCCAATTTTTTCGCCACCCGCACCAACGTAAGCTTGGATGATTTCGTCCTAGTCAACCTCGCGGCCTCCTATGCGCTGACCGAGAAACTGGAACTATACGGGCGGGTCGAGAATCTTCTGGACGAGGACTATCAGCAAATCCTTGGTTTCAGTAACCCGGGCATCGGGGCCTTTATCGGCGTCCGGGCGTCGTTCGGATTGTTCTAGATGCGGGCGGTCCTTCACAGCAAGCGGCACCGGCTGTACCGAAGCCATCGCTTCCGAGCCGCCATCGCCGCTATCGCCCTGACCGTGATGGCAGGCGGCGCGACCCCCGCATCGGCGAAGCCTCAGCGGATTGTCTCGATGAACGTTTGCGCGGACCAACTCGTCATGCTGTTGGCGGACCGGGACAGGATCGCCTCGATCAGCTTTCTGGCGGCTGATCCGTACGCCTCGGCGCTGGCCGGCGCCGCCGTTGAATTCAGGCTCAACTACGGCCTTTCTGAAGAAATCCTGCCGATGAACCCCGATCTCGTGCTTGCCAGCGCGTTCACCACGCGGTCAACCCTGTTCCTGCTGCGCAAGCTCGGCTATCCGGTTGTCGAACTGCCTGTGGCGTCCAGCCTCGACGACATTCGGTCGAATATCCGGACCGTCGCCAAGGCCATCGGCGAAGAGGCTCGCGGTGAAGCGATGATCGCCGCTTTCGATGCCGAGCTGCCAAGGCAAGTGGCGCCGTCCGGGCCACGGCCCTTGGCTGCCCTGTACTGGGCCAACGGCTACACCTCGGGGATCGGTACTTTGGCGAACGCCGCGGTCGAAGCTGCGGGGTTCCGTACGCTTGGCCGCCAGTTGGACCTCGTCGGGACAAGCCAGCTGCCTTTGGAAACACTGCTCGTTTCCAATGCCGACGTCATCATCATCGGGCAGCGAAGGGATGGAGCCGCCTTGGCCAATGAGACTTTTCGGCACTCGGCGCTGAGAGAGATTTTCGCTCGCCGGCCCAGCATCGAAGTTCCAGATTATCTATGGGTTTGCGCGACGCCTTTCATTGCCAAGGCTATCAGACAACTGGCAGAGGCCCGCAAGGCTTTGCGGCGGAGCGGATCGACCGGAGTCGAACGCATATGGTAAGCGCCGCGGCCAGCGGAACGGGGAAGCGGGCCGGCGAGCGGGCGGTTCTGGCGACACTCGCCGTCGCCGTCGTGCTGGCCTTCGCCGCGTCTTTGCTGGTCGGGCCCGCCGCTATTGGACTACCGGAGATGCTCCATGCGATTTTCTCCGGCCAAGCCGATATCGCCGCCCTGATTATTCGCGAAGTGCGTCTGCCGCGTGCCATCCTGGGGTTGATGATTGGCGCAACACTGGGACTCAGCGGCGCGGCGCTGCAGGGATTTCTGCGCAATCCGCTCGCAGAGCCCGGTCTCGTCGGCGTCTCGGCTTCGGCCTCATTGGGTGCGGTGTTGACATTTTATACAGGACTTTCCGGCCTCTTCGCCCTGGCCCTGCCACTCGGCGGCATGGCAGGCGCATGTATCGGCGTTGTCATCGTACAGAGCCTGGCCGGAAGAGACAGCAGCCCCTTGACCCTAATCCTCGCAGGCATTGCCGTGACCAGCTTTGCCGGCGCGCTTACCTCGCTCACCCTCAACTTGGCTCCTAATCCCTTCGCCGCCCTGGAGATTATGTTTTGGTTGATGGGCTCCCTGGCTGACCGCAGCTTCGAGCATGTCTGGTTATCCGCCCCCTTTATGATCGCCGGATCGCTGCTGCTCGCCACGCTTGGCCGTCCGCTGGATGCGCTGACATTGGGCGAGGACGCAGCGCACACTCTGGGGTTCAACCTTCGTGCCTTGCGCCACCGGCTGGTGTTCGGAACAGCCCTGTGCGTCGGGGCCGGCGTAGCCGTGACCGGCGCGATTGGTTTCGTAGGTTTGATCGTCCCACACATCTTGCGGCCGGTGGTCGGACATAGGCCGAGTGCGCTTTTACCCGCGAGCGCGCTCGGTGGTGCCGTGCTGACCTTGGCGGCGGACGTGGCGGTCCGCCTGCTCTCGCCGGGTCGCGAGCTCAAACTAGGGGTCCTGACGGCCCTGGTCGGGGCGCCGTTCTTTCTGTATCTGGTGTTGCGGCTCCGGAAGCAGCTCCTATGACCTTGATGCGCGCCAACGCCGTTTCCGTATCGCTCGGCGATGCGCCGGTCCTCGCCGGGCTGGATTTGGAAATCGCCGCCGGCGAAGTCGTCGGATTGATCGGTCCCAACGGCGCGGGTAAGACGACGCTACTGCGGGCCATGGCGGGCTTGCTGCCTCTGGATGATGGAGAGATATGCGTCCAGGGGCGTCCCCTGCACCGGATCGACCGGGTCTCCCTGGCTCGAATGCTGGCATACTTGCCCCAGGGCGGCGACAGCCACTGGGCGGTGAGTGTGGAAACGCTCGTCATGTTGGGCCGACTGCCGCACCGGGATCCGTGGCATGGCCCGTCCGAGACCGACCGCGCGGCAGTCGAGCAGGCGCTGGTTGCTTGCGACATCGCGCAGTTCAGGGACCGTCCCGCAACGCATCTGTCCGGTGGCGAACGTACACGAGTCCTTCTTGCGCGTGCATTGGCCGGCGACCCCGGTCTGCTGCTGGCCGACGAGCCGGTGGCCGGTCTCGATCCGGGTCACCAGCTCGACGTAATGGCGAAGCTGCGGGACCTCGCGGGCGCCGGGGCCGGGGTCGTCGTCGTGATGCACGATTTGACGCTTGCCGCGCGGTTCTGCGACCGCCTGGCTCTCCTCCATGACAAGCGGATTGCCGCAGAGGGCAGCCCGGAAATAGTCCTGTCACCGAGCACCCTGGCACGGTGCTACGGCATCCGCGCCTATCATGGCTCGGCCGAAGGGAACGCCATCGTGGTTCCGCTTGAGCGAGTGAAACCCGGGCCCGGTCATGCTTCAACCTGACGCCCGCGCCCGGCCCGCATGCAAGCCACAGGGGAACCTCGGACTGGGCCTGCGTACTCTTGGTATTTCATTGGGTCTACATGGCGCGGCACTTGCCGGCGTCGTCTTGTTTGGGGACCTGACGCCGCCAGAACCCTATGCGATCGTCGCTGTCGAAATGGTCGGCGCGACCGACGTTGCGGGACGGCCGGGAGAGCACATCGGTGAGCCGTCGTCGCCATCACATGACAACGCGGAAGCATCGGCAGACGCTGGTGAAAACATGCCCGACATAGGGTCGCTTGCCGACATTGCCCCTGCAGCCGGAGAATCATCTGGATCAACATCGGCGACAGTAGCCACCCCAGCTCTGCGCGAAACCGCGCCACCACCGTCCCAATCGCCGCGCGTCACCGGGAAAGTTGCCGCGCCTGATACCTTGGCGGAAGTAGTATCCCAGCTTGCCGACACCGTCCCTGCAGCCGGAGCGTCATCTGGATCAACGGCGGCAACCCCGGATCAGCGCGAAACCGCGCCAGCGCCACCGTCCGGATCGCCGCGCGTCACCGAGAATGCGGCCGCTGCCGTGGCTGAAGCAATGTTCCAGGTTCCGCCCGTGCCACGACGGAAGCCCGTGCCCCGCACATCTATTGCTGATTTCAAAACAACGGCATTTTCCGAGTCGCTGCGCATCGCCAAGAATGTCGCCGTGCCGAATGCCTTGGCCGATACGATGTTCCAGGTTCCGCCCGCACCACGGCACAAGCCGATGCCGGCCACATCTTCGACTGACTCCAGAATGGCGGTGCCGGCATTGGTGAGTGAAGTTGCTCAAACCGATACCGGCCGGGCCGTGGCGGGAAGCCAACCAACCACGACGCTCCACCAGGAACGGCACCCTGTCATGGCTGCCTTGCAGGCGACCGTGCGGGGCAGCAGCCGCGCCGGCGAGCCTGGCGAAAACCCCGAACGTCTCCCGCGATATGCCGTCGGCGGCTTTTCGAATGCGGCACCCCGCTATCCCTATCTTGCGCGGCGGCAAGGCCAGGAAGGCCAGGTCGTGCTTCGCGTCCAGGTCAGCGCCAGGGGTGATCCGGTGTCTGTCCGGGTGCAGCAATCCAGCGGCTATCGCCTGCTCGACCAGGCGGCGATCAAGGCCGTCAAGACATGGCGTTTCGCCCCAGCCCGCCGGGGTGCATTTTTGGTAGCTGGTTCAATGGATGTTCCAGTATCCTTCAAGCTCATGGAAAAGTAAGGAATGGCCTGTGGCTTGTGACCCCGAAATCCAACGGATCCTTTGCGAACATCTTCACAACCCAAGTAGCAGCTTCAGCATCGGTTCCTTCGGTGCAATCGCCGAGTTCCATCGCGGCGCCGGCGAGCCCCTGGCCTTGGATGACCCAGAGCGAATGACAGTCGCCACGGACCGGGGGGCGCTCAGGATCGATCTGACCGACAGCGCAATGCCGCTCGCCTACGAGTCGCTCAGCGGCCGGCCGGGCCGTTGGCGGCACGGCATGGTGTTTTGTTTGCCGGAGACGCTGGCTGCATCACACGGCCGCTCGACGCTGACTGAACTGGGCGCCGACCAGGGCGCAATCCGGGCGGTAGACCGCGACGCCGTCCTATTCGATATGGGTCTCAAAGCGCGCAACATCGATTTCTGTATCCGAACCCAGGATCCTGAGTTGCTTTCGCTGCTGCGCCGGAACGCCGGCAAGTCGGTGTTGGCATCGGGGAACCCCGTGATGAATGCAATCGTCGAGGCCGCCCCCCATCGCATCGCGCGGTCGCAGCTTGGCCGTGCGGAAGTGTACCAGGCCATCGACAAGGTTAAGACGCCGCAAGGCCCGCACACGCATGTTTTGCCAAAGTTCCTCATAAGCGGTCGCACACATTCGGCGAACATTCCCCTGCCGACCGGTTACCTGCCTTGTCTTAGCCTCTATCCAGCTAATCCGCTGTATGATGGCGCCGGCTGCCGGAAAGCCTTCGACCCGGCGAGCTTCGCTGCCTTCGAAGCGCTTCTGGATCGGTGGGGCGTGCCGGAATATTGCGCCGAAAAGGCCCGCGCGGTGGACGCTTTCCGCCGTGATCTCGATCCTGACATCTATGAATGTCCCCGGACACGGCTCGGCCGCACGGCGCTACGCGTTGCCCTGCGGCAAATGCGCCAAGTCGATGAAAGCAATCCGGCCCTTCAGCGCTGGCGCAACCGCTTCGATCCCGCCGTAACCAGGATTAATCGAGACCGAGATGAAGTTCAGGCGCCTCCGCTGCCACAAGTGATCGAGTCATCTGAACTAAACATCCCATTGACCGCCTCAATTCGCAGCGCCAGCAGCGATCACCCCTGTTAGATCCGACGACGGACTGGGCGCTATTTTACGCGGTGCCAGAATTGCGAACGCCCGAAAATGGCGACATAACCCCGCACCTCCAGCTGTGAGCCGTCCCCGTTCAGCTTCATCGTCGCATTGTATACCTTGCCATTCTCGGGATCGAGAATGCTGCCACCGTTCCACGCGTCACCTTCACGTTTCATGTCCCATATGATGCGGAGACCCTCCATCGGGGTTCCCTTCAAATCTCCTTGGCACTGGTCGCAAATGTGCGGGCTGCCATCGGACTTCCCCACCAGGATTTTCTTGATCGTTGCCGAAAGAGTGCCTTTTTCTTCGGTAATGGCCAGAATGCTTTTGGCCTCACCGCTCTTGTCGTCAACAGTCTTCCATTGACCCACCGGCGTGGATTGCTGAGCCCAGCCCAGGTTTGGCAGCAAGGCAATGGCGGCGACAAGGGCCCATTTCGTGCATCTGAAGTACATTTTTTCCCCTCTCCTAAAAACAACCGGCTGATTTTATCACAATCTGCATGGATCTCAATTACGCCGTACCGTTCGCCGCTCGGTGCGCCGCGAAACCCGGCTACGCCAACGGGCGGTAAGGGGCGCCCGACCCTGGCCTCGGCAGTCGAGACGAAACTTTTCACCTCGGAAATTGAAAGCCGCTCTCCAAGGTGGAGCACGCCAAGGCAGACGATCCCGGTAAAGATTACAATTGCAGTCTTTTTGACATGATCATTTGGCTGCCCCTTTTCTAAAATGATCCGGTAAGGCGAGCATGCCTTGAAGGTCTTTCGGGTCGACTTTTTTGGCATTTGCAGGGTTTTTAAAGACAAAATCGTCCGATGCGGCAGCCGGGCCGGTCTTCCAGTCCCTGATCTGGATGGTGTACTGCGGTGAATGGGGCATATCCTTGGAGGTGATGACATATCCGCAAGGATAGGGATTGGGCCCCTGCGCAATCCAGATTTGCCAGTCGATTTCCTTCTTCCGAAAGGCGAAGTAGTCGCATTCAACACCGCCGATCATGCCGCCGCCAAGGTCCTTTATGTCGGTGACATCAAGCATCAGGTGATCGTAGGCGTTCGCCATAATCAAATCCGCCGAATTCGTACTTCTCCCTCAACACGTCCACCAGATTGTCGATCGTGCCAGGTGGATCAATCTAGGTATAGAGATTAGCCTGCTTGCCAAATAGCGTCAGCGTTTTCCCGTCAAACAGCATCTCGACATCCGCATGCCCGCCGGCCCGCTTGGCACAGACCTTGCCGGGTCGATTCAGGGTGATCGCACCTGAGCTTGCCAGGGCAGGTTTCGGATTGTCATCGGTGACCACCCCAAGGATGGCCTAGTTTTACTCCGCCCTGATGGTCTAATGCGGAATATTTGCGGATCAGGAATCGAACATCGCGTCGATAGCGTCGTTGTCCAGATCCAGGTTGAGGCCGGAAGGTTTAAATTCGTCCTGATCTGCATCCCCGGCGGGGGCGTCATCATCAGTTTCTCCGGCTTCCAATGGCTGAGCGTCAACGGCTTGTTTCGATGGCGTCTCTGTCGACCCATCGATTTCGACACTGTTGGTTGGACCTGCAACCTCGTCATCCAAAAGCCGGTCCTCAGGCGACGACATTATTGGGGGATATTCCGGTTCATCAAAATCAACGTCATCGGCCGGATCGCCGTCATCGACGGCCTCGTCATTCGTTTGGATGCTTTCATGGGCAAGTTTTATGTCCTCGCTAAACATCTGATCGATGTCGTCCTGGGCGACGCCCTCGCCCTCCATCTGCGGGCCGTTCAGCAGGCCAGCTTCGGCGTGATCACCCTCCTCGGCGGGGCTGACATCATCCTCGGATCCGTTGCGCAAGGAATCCGAGCCCCAAATCTGGACCATCGCGCCGACCCTTTGTTCCAGATAATGCAAGGCATTGACCACTTTGGTGGTGCGTTGGCCTGTAAGGTCCTGGAATGAACAGGCCAGGAAGATGTCGGTTACATTTTCCTCCACGGTATCACAATGCCGGCTGTCGGCATCTTGCTCGCGCAGGGCCGAACAGGCATCCTGGATGCGCTCCGCCGCCGCCAGTATATTGTTGGTGGCCCGCTCCGTCGAGGTGACGATGGCATCCAAATCCTCGGTCGCGGCCATAATCCGGTTGTTGGCGCCTTCCTTGGGCTTGATCGCCGCTATATCGCGCCGGGTATCGCTGATGGCATCGCGCATATTCTGTAATTCAGCCGACAGTATTTCCGATGGTTGCTTAAAATCCTGACGCTTCAATTGATCCCGGTAATCGTCCATGGCCCGCAATACCAGGTCACTGGCGACGGCGCGGTTACGCTGGGCATGCTCGCGCAAAAAAGTGCGGCCCCGCGCGGTCTGCATGACGGCCTCTTCCAGTTCGTCATATTCGCTATTGGACAGTTCCCGTTGATTTTCAATCGTGTCTTCGTCACCGGTCAACGCTTCATCAACGACCAGTTCCTCGTGAAGTGCCTCCAAATCCATGGCTAACGGCCCGCTATTCATGCTCATCAGTCTATCTTCCGTAAATAATCAACGCTACCCGCGCGGCTTGTCCACCGCGAAATGGCCATGGTCGACCCTTGGTTGTGGTGGATCTTGGTGTATTTTGATTAATATTTCCTTTTCTCTATAAGAATTTGCCCCGGTTGCTTGAGTTTCTGCTTTGATTTTGCAGTGGATCGGGTAACTGTTTTGACCGCAAAAGTGCCATTTCCATTATGTTGGTGTCGCTCCACCGTATTTAGTTGTAATGAGGATCACGCTTTATGGCCAAACCCGATAAAGACGCCGAATTCGTGAGGAAAGAGGCCCTGCGGGAAGCGCACGGCATGCACGGACATGACACGGTCGCGCAGAATTTAGACTTGGCGCCGGAAGACGCAAAGCCGGGCTATGCGCGGGTCAGCATGCGTGTGAGTACTCAATATGTTGCTCGCGCATGGCACCGCCCATGGTGGTTAAAGCTTTATCCTGGCTGATATAGCGTTCGGCCATGCTTCTAACAGCCGCGGGCAGATGGCATTCGCGCAATCGGCGCGAATAAATTACCTGACCTTTGGCCGTCCGGGCGGCATCTTGCGTTCGGTTTGTAGATCAAATAGTATGATTATGTAAAATATCAGGAACCAATAATGCTGTCCTGGTAGGAGGTTGGTATGCATGTAGAACGTATTCTCGTCTTGAAAGGCAACGAGGTGATTTCGGTCCGGATTGACGAGACCGTTGTTCGGGCGATCGAAATCCTGAACAGCAATCGGATTGGCGCCATCCTAGTGCGTGATGATGACGGCTTTGTGGAAGGGGTACTATCGGAACGGGATATTGTGCGTGGCATGGCGCAGATGGGTGCTCGTTGCATGGAGGCCACGGTAGGGGAGTTGATGACCCGTGATGTGATCCGCTGTCGGCCCGAAGATAATATTGACACCATCATGGCGGTGATGACGGAACGCCGTATTCGGCATCTGCCGGTCATGGTGGATGATCAGCTTCTGGGCATCATTTCAATCGGTGACGTGGTCAAGTTCCGCATCGAGGAAATCGAATCCGAGGCCGCGGCCCTGCGGCAATACATCGCCACCGCATAGACCGCGCCTGAACGGGCATGGCGGATGATTGCCTCATTCCGCAGCAGCCGCTATGGCGCCAACCGTCAGCAGCCCGGCCTCACGCAGGGCCTGACCCAGGCGATTGATCTCGTCGCCGGGAAGTTTCATCAGGGGCGGACGCACCACCGCCCGCTGTTGCCGGCCCAGCAGCA
Source organism: Pseudomonadota bacterium (assembly GCA_027623205.1). GTDB lineage: Bacteria > Pseudomonadota > Alphaproteobacteria. The sequence continues at coordinate 14,716 of JAQBYC010000031.1, forward strand.
CCAGGCACTCTTTCATGCGGTTGTGCATATCTAGAAATGGCGGCCGGTAAAAAGCCTGGGCCAGGGGATAGATCCGATCATTTATGGCCTGGGCCCCGGGCAGATCGCCGGCCTTCACGGCCTGGAACAAAGCCACCTGCAATTCAGGGATTACGCTGCCGGCGCCTGACAGCAGGCCATTGGCGCCCATGCAGAGGGATGCCATCAACCAAGACGAATGGGTGGTCAAAACGCTGATCGGGCGGCCGGCGGCACCCGATTGCAAGCTGCGAATATGTTTTTCGTGCAGCATGGCATCGTTGGACCAATCCTTGATGGCCTTGATGGAAGGAACGGCCTCCACCATCCGCAACAACGTCTCGAACGGATAGCCGAGACCGCTGACCTGGGGATATTGGAAGACGATCATGGGAAGAGCAGTGGCGTCCGCGATGGTCTTGAAGTGGGTCAGGGCCATTTCCGGCCGCAGTTGCCCACCCATGATCATGCTGTTGGGCGGGAAGACCAATAGGGCCGAAGCGCCGGCCGCCGCGGCCATGCGGGCCAGGCGGGCCGCTTCGAGGCTGCTGTCGGAATAGATGCCGCTGATCACAGGCAGCCGATCGCCCGCCTCATCCAGGGAGAATTCCAGAATGCGCTGCTGTTCGTCAAAACTGCAGGCGTGCACCTCCGAGGCATGGCCGTTGACCGTGACGGCATTCAAGCCTGCGGTGTCCGCCACATCGCGAAGGTGGCTGCGCGAGGCGGCTTCATCGATCAACATGTCATCATCGAAGGCCAGCAAGGTGGCGGGAATAACGCCGTCCAAGGGGCGATTGTTGAATACGCTCATAATGTGCCTCCTAAATGGCCGCCCCGCGGCGTCTAAAAATCGCCGTCGCGCGCTTCGTAGTGGGTTGGCTTATCATAATGCGGTTGGTCCCGTTCGATCCAGTCTACAGTCCAATCAACCATCCGAGCCAGAGGGATCTCCGGATAGCCAAATAATTTGGACGCCAGCGAGGTATCGTTGTGCCAGCCCATGCCGCTTTCCTGATTCTCGAACACCGGGGTCAGGCCAAACCGATCGCCAAAGGTCTGGGCCAGCGCGCGTACGCTGACCTGTTCGGGCCCGCCCATATTCAAGGGCCGGGTTGGGTTTTCGCAATGGCGCAGGGCGCGCAAGACCTGGGCATTCACATCACCCTGCCAGATCACGTTGGCATGTCCCGCGCGCAAATCGATGGGCTGGCCGGTGTAAACCCAGTTGGCGATATCGAACAATACGCCATAACGCAGATCGATGGCGTAGTTCAGCCGGATCAAGCGCCCCGGCGTGCCGAAACGGCGCGAGAAATACTGCAGGATCCGCTCCCGCCCGACGCAGGAATTGGCGTACTCGCCGATCGGTACCGGTGCCGTATCCTCGTTGCACAGGGCGCCCATGACGTCCGTGAAAGGGTATACGCACAGGGTGGAAAAGGCGACGATCCGGGATTGGGCAAAGGCCTCGGCGACCAGGGCCGGGGCATGGGCGTTCATGGCCCAGGTGAAATGTTCATCGCCACTGGTGCCGAACTTGCGCCCCGCCATATAAATCACATTGGGCAGCTTTGGCAAGGCGGCCACCGCCTCGCGATCCAGCAGATCGCAGGCCAGGGTCTCCACGCCCCAATCTTCCAGTCGTCGTTTGACCTCACGATCCGAGAACCGGGCCACCCCGACAATGCGTTTGTCCGGCGCGGCGCGCTTGGCCATGCGCGCCAGACAGGGGCCCACCTTGCCGCCAACGCCCAGAATGATGATATCGCCGTCCAGAGCGGCCAGATCGTCGATTAAAGCCTGACTGGGCCGCGACAAAAGTTCCTCAAGCGCGGGGACATCGGCAATGCGGTCCGGTAACCCGGTAGATGTTAGAGGCGCCAAGGCGTGCCCTCCATTGTTCCCGGCGACGAACTTATCCCGAAACGATACTGCCGCGTTCGATTACGAAGGTGCAATCCAACAAGCCGGCTATATGTTTGTCATTGGATTCCGCCACCAACACCGATTCACCTTCATCCTTCAGGCTTTTCATGATCTCGCTCATGCGCTGGGCAAAGACCGGGGCGATTCCTTCACTGGGTTCATCCAGCAGCAAAAGATGCGTCCCCGCCATCAAGGCGCGGGCAAAGGCGACGAATTTCTGTTGCCCACCCGATAGTTCCATCGAACCGCGATCACGAAATTCGGCGACTTCCGGCATTAGCCCGTAGATCCAGGCCAGGCGGTCTTCCCAATCTTCCATGTTGATGGCCCAAACGGGGAGCAGAATATTTTCCTCGACCGTCAGGGCCGGCACCAGACGGCGATCCTCGGGCATGAAGCCGATGCCCATGTGAGCACGCTTGTGCGGATGGATTTTCAACAAGTCCTGATGCCCAAACATGGCCTGCCCGGCTTTGGCCTTCAGGGCGCCCATGATCGCGCGCAGGAAGGTGGTTTTGCCGGCGCCGTTGCGCCCGATCAGACCGCACATGGTGCCGGCGGGCACATCCAGGGCGACGCCGCGCAAGATGGGGATAGGGCCGATATTGACGTCCAGGCCGCTTACCTTAAGCATGCTCGCTCCCCCCGTTTTCGGTTCGGGTGCGGTGATATTCTTCGCCAATCACGAATTCCCGAACGCCGGGGTCGACCATGGCCTCGGCGGTTGGCGCATCACAGATGACTTCGCCTTGATAAAACGCCAATACCCGGCTGACATAACGTTCGACGATTTCCATGTCATGTTCAATAAACAGCACCGTCGTATCGTCTAGGCGCAAAGCGTCCATGATGATGTCCATCAAGCCGAATTTCTCCTCGGCCGAGATGCCCGATGTGGGTTCGTCCAGCATCAGAATGGTCGGCTTGCGCACCGCCGCCATGGCGATGTCCAACAATTTCCGGGTGCCTTGGGGCAGGGTCGAGGCCGTGGCGTTGCGGTATTCAGCGATCTGATAACGGCGCAAATGGCTGTCCACCCGCTCGGCGCGCTCGTCATTGTACAAGGGCGAGAGCAACCCCATGCCGGTTTCCTCCGCGATGGCATAGGCCATCAAAAGATTGTCGAATACCGATTCGGACATGAAGACCTGGGGCACCTGGAATGACCGGGAGATACCGAGTTTCGTAATTTCCCTGGGCGGCAGGCCGATGAGGTTGCGGCCGGTGAATTCAATTTGGCCCGAGGTAGGCTTTAAGTATCCCGTGACCATATTTACGAAGGTGGTCTTGCCCGCGCCGTTGGCGCCGATAATACCGATGATTTCATGCTCATTGACGGTGACATTGATATCCTTGGCGGCAACCACGGCGCCAAAAGTTTTCTGCAAGTCGCGAACTTCAAGAACCACACTCATGGCGAAGGCGCCTTTTCCGCCTTGCGCAGACGCGACAACACGGACCAGATGCCGTCGGGCAGGAACATAATAATCGCCAAAAGGCTGCCGCCCAGAATGAACTGCCAAAACTGCGGGGCGTATTCAAAAGCGTATGTGCGGATCAATTCAAACACCAGGGCGCCAACGAACGTTGCGGCGACGTTTCCGATACCGCTGAGAATGGTAATGAAGACAAACTCGCCGGAAACCGTCCAGTTGGCCATGGAGTCGGGGTCCACCTGCCCGATGGCCAGGGCCATGATGGCGCCGCCGAAACCGGCCACCAGACCCGAGAGGACGTATTTGAAATGGATCACCTTCTCGGCCGAATATCCCAGATATTCTACCCGGATCTCGTTTTCCCGGACCGCCATGCTCATGCCGCCCAAGGTGGTCTTCAGATACAAATGCACGCCAAGGGTTATCAGATAGGTGAAGACCAGGGTAAAGAGAAACAGCGTTGTTTGCACGGCTTCCCCCTCGGGCGCGTAGCCAAGAAAGGTGGGGGCAAGGACGGAAAATCCATCGGTGCTGCCTAGTGCCTCGGTCTTTACGATGACGCCATAGAGGATCATGGAAAAGGCCATGTTCAACAGGGCGAAAAAGATCGCCCGATAGCGGCGCAACAAGAACCCCAGCAGGAATGCCAACAATCCAGCAATCAAAGTACCCGCAAAGACCAGGAAGAAGGCGTCGTGATAACCCAACAAGGTCAACATGGCCGCTGCATAAGCGCCAAATCCGAAATACAAGGCATGGCCAAACGATACCAGCCCCGTACGCCACAACACCAGCAACCCAAGCGCGACGGTGCCGCGGGCCAGGCTTTGCAGGCCGATAAACCGCATCCATTCCGCCATGAAGAAATCAGCGAACAGCAGGGCCAGGAAAGCGATGGTGAGGCCGACGACGGTCTTGTCAATATGACGCATCAGATTTTCCTGGCCTGGGCGGGCGCGAACAGGCCTTCGGGCCGGAATGCCAAAACGGCGGCCATGATGGCGTAGATCACGAATAGTTCGATTTCGGGAAACTTATGCACCGCGGCGGCCCGCGAAATGCCCACCAAGAGGGAGCCAATCATGGCGCCGGGAATAGAGCCCATGCCACCAATCACGACAACGGCGAAGGCCAGCACGATGACCTCCACGCCGATACCCGGTGATACCGATATGGTGGGGGCGATATAGGCCCCGCCCAATGCCCCCAATATGGAGCCGATGACGAAAGTTACCAAAAATACCACGGTAACATTAATGCCCATGGCCTGGCTTATTTCACGGTCAAAAATCACCGCCAGAAGTATTTTGCCCCATTTTGTCCGGGTCAATCCAAGCCAAAGGCCAAGACCAACGACAATCGCCAAGGCAATGAAGGACAAACGATACAGGTCATATGACAAGGCTTCATAGTCAATAAACCCCAATAGGCCCATCGGCTCGGTGGCGTAGTAGGGATCAGTGCCCCAGATCATCAGCAGCACATCTTCCAGCACCAGGAACATCGCAAAGGTCGCCAGTACGATAGTATGTTCGTCCCGATGGTAAAGGAACCGCAACAGGCCGCGCTCCAAGACGACGCCAAAGAACAGGCCAACGACCAGCGCCGCCCCGAATATGGCCAAAAAACCACCGAATTCCGGTAAATCCGTCTGATAATAGATCCCGACCAAGGTAGCCGACATATAGGCGCCAAAGGCGTAGAATGATCCGTGGGTGACGTTCAAAATTTTCATCACACCAAAGATCACCGTCAAACCTACGGCGACCATGAACAGGTAGGACGAATATATCAAGCCGTCGACCAGAATGGCGATCAACGTTAACACGGCGTACTCGCTTCTATGATGAGATAGTACAGTTGAAAAAATTCCGGGGGCGCCGGTTCGTGGCGCCCCCGGTTGGTGAAGTTGCTAGCACTTGGCGCCCTTCATGCCGCCTTTCAGCCATTCCGTGCCATTGACGCCCGGGGGCGGCATCACACAGTCTGCCGGGAAGGTGGCGACCTTGGTCATGATGGGTTCGCCCGCATCCTTGTCCCATTCCAGGATACCGATTTGATGAATGGTGGCGGCCTGATGGCCGTTCGAGCGGTTCATATGGACCTCGGCGGCGATGCCCTGGTAGGTCGCACCCTCCAACGCGGCAATGACCTGATCCGTGGAGGGGAACTTGCCGCCGTTTGCCGCGGCCGCCTTGTCGTAGGCAAACTTGGCTGCAAGTACACCCTGGGCCGCTTGATACGAGCCACCAACGGGTGGGGTCGAATAGCGGTCGATATAGACCTTGCGGAACCAGTTGTTCAGCGGCGTGTCCACATTCGCGGCAAAGATACCATACGGGCCACGGGCGCCGAGGATAACGCCGGTCGGTACCTTTTTGCCCAGGCGATAGACCGAGGTGTCAGCAACCGAGAACAGCAGCTTTTTCTTGCGGAACAGGCCGCGGGCCGAACCCTGGAAAATAAAGGCTTCCAGATCGCCGCCCCACAGGCTGGAATGCACCAGAGGCTCCTCCGAAAGCATGAGGGCCGAGATTTCCGCGCCGTACTGGCCGGAGAAAATTTTCGGCCATTGCGCCTTGTCGGAAGCCGGCACCGCTGGCATCAGTTGTTTCATGGCCAGATCGAAATCGCGCCAGGAATCCTGACCCCAGGCATAATTCTGATTGATCCCGGTATAGCCTTTCACGTCGGCCATGTTGGCTTTGACATAAAGCGCTTCCGCCACACCGTCCGCCGTGGCATGCCCCATGGTGCGGAAAACATACTTTGGCGTCGTGTTGATCTCTTCAAAAATCCGCGGCGTGCCGCAGATCGGGAAGATGGTCAGCATCTTCAATTCCTCGGCCACCGGGGTGATGGCCGCGCAGGTGCCCGAAGAGATATAGCCGACAAACAGGTCCACGCCCTGCTTTTGCACTTTATTGCGGAATTCAGCGACCTGCTTCACGCCGCCACCGGACTCATCATAGATCAAGGCTTCGATCTGGCGGCCGGCCAGGCCCTTGCCGCTTTTATCATAGGGCGCGGGCAAGGTACCCTTGTTGATCGCCTCGATAATGACTTCGGCGCCGTTCCGGGCAGGCACACCAAAAGCTGGCGCACCGGCGCCGGTTAGAAATGTAGGAACCGCCATGACCACCGTTTCGGCGGCAGTGGCGGCGCCAGCAGTGAAGCCGATAGCGGCGGCCAATCCCGTCGCCAGCAACGCAACTCTGCCTGACCGTTTCATAATATTCATCACATCAATCCTCCCTTGTGATTTTTCGTGGCTTATCCGCCTTTAATTTGTTTGTCGCGAATTGTATACCATTATCTTCACCGACCGGTGGGGAGGAATTCGAAAGCGGGCAGACGAACGTACCATGCCTATCCGGTTGCTACCCATGACCACTAGCAGTAGTCGGGTGCTCCCACTCGCCAGAATATAGGTCGGCGTATGTCGGGGAAGCCACTTCGCCGCCGATCCCAAGCAATGATCGAAAAGCGTTGAACGGATAGAAGCGCCGATTGAACCGGAACGTGAATTCGTTGAGGTAGGCTTGCAGGTGCTTCGGGCTGACGCCGTGGTGGCAGCCACGCAGCCAGCTTTTCAGGTTGGAAAAGATCAAGTGGACAATCGGCAGGTACTCTTCGGCGACGGCAGGATCGCTGCCCTCGACCACGGGAAGATGATCGTAGCCAAGTTGAGTCAGGCCGCCGTAGCTTGCCCAATCGTCGGTTATGACCATCGTGCCCGGCGCAACGGCGCTTTCCACAAATCCGCAGAGCGACTCAGCGGTTCGATTAGGCACCACCTCTAAACGGAGCCGTCCTGCATAGCGCCCGCCCCGGCGGGGAACGGCCGTGCCCCGGCCCTCCGGCCTGCGCTGGCGAACCTCGATCGCGCCCACGACGAGCGTTTTGTGATGCGTCCCCCGACCTTCGCCGCGCGTGGCGCCACCAACCCATGTCTCGTCGAGTTCGACATGATCCTCGGGATTGCCGCCGATCCGGTCGCGGTCGGGACGGACCATGCCGGCGCGCAACTTGTGAAGAATTTGGAAGGCGGTTTCATAGCGGGTCAGTCCAAGCTGCCGCTGGAACTGTACCGCCGACATGCCGGGCGTCATGCTCGAAACGAGATATGCCCCCCAGAACCACGTCGAGAGCGGCGTGCGGGTGCGCGCCATGACCGTCCCTGCCGTTAGCCTTACGTCCCGCTTGCAGGCTCGGCAGCGCAGGACGCTGGGCCTAGCTGCAAAGCGGTACGGATCGCCTGTGGCACCGCACCAGGGGCAGTTAAAGCCGTCCTCCCAGCGGATTTTCTCCAGATAGGCGGCGCACGCCGCATCATCGGGGAACAGGCGCTGGAACTGCGGCAGGGAAGTCGGGAAAGGGAGCGCGGCTCGCTGGTGAATGTCGTCTATAGGGGTCCTAAGCATGAGGCTTTCCGTCCTCGTCAATGCGTGAAGCGATCTTTTTCATGAAAAAGCAAACCGCTGTGAATATGTGCCCGGCCTCCTCCTCCGTATATTTTCTTTCGACATGCATGGTAGCGTTTCGCCAAGGATTGCGGATCGCATCTAAGGTGACATAAACCTCCTCGAAAAAAGCCTTGTCCCCGGGGCCTGACCAAGCTGGCCTTGTTTTGATGGCTTCGTCTATTTTCCGTAAGAAGCTGCCCCAATTCCGCCCTGCCGGTTTGGCCGGCTTTGTTATTTCCAAACATTGCGCGGTGGCCTTCATCCCAATTTCCATCGCCCGCATCAGATGAAATACAGCGGCCGTCGGACGGCTAAACGCAATGCACATCGCGGCTTCATCCAATTCGTAAATAGATGACGGCATGGAGTCCCGAATGTCTGGACCAAAAAACTGCTCCTGACACAATACGAATTTTGTCTTCTCCGACTCTATTACATAAACCAATTTGGAGCAGAGTTCGTCCCGAAGTCTCTGATCTAGCTCCCCTACGCTTCTCATGAAACTGTTGTAGGTTATGTCGGAGCTACCAAACTTACTGAGAAGGCGGGCTGCCGCCAAGCTGGTCAAGCCCGCTTCCATGCTTTTCAAATGTTCTTGGAGCGTCTGGAGAAGCCTAACAACAGCGTCCTTGTGTTTCGCGGACATTGCCGAAGCATCGTTCTTCTTGGCACCGTGGGTGAGCGCCTGCAGTGCTCTTAAGCTAGACGCGGCGCCATAAAATGCGGCGGCGTTCAATTCCAGCATTTCCAACAGTTCCAAGAAATTACGGGGGAGCGCCTTTCTGCACCCCGCATCGGCAGTCAACATAGATGTGGTAGCTTTGGGTGTCAAACGGATAAGCATGAATTATTGCTCTATCTATAGGTTGGCTTCTTTCGGCGTGCCAGACCACTACCGGCAGAACAGGCGGATCTGACATAAAGCAGCCTCCAAATGCGGCTTCAGCAAAGTCCCCAGGGGCCGAAAGGCAAAATTCTTCCCGTGACGGCACTAGCAGAAAACTGAGCTCTATTGCCGCGCTCGACGGGGAATGGAAATGGGAAATGAAGTTACCCAGCTCCCCCTGCGACAGCATGACCATGATGCCGATGTGGATACAGAATGGTCGCGTGCAGGCCAATTTCAGTCACCCCGCGGCCGGGAGTTTCGTCCTTTTCGGCGATGTAGCGGCGGACGGTTCCGTCGTCATGTTCGCCGCCGCCGACCATCTGCAATTCAGCTTCACGGGCGTTTTTGGTCCGGACAGCGCGAGCGGTGAAACCAGTGGAACAGGCGAGACCAACTGCGACGGAACCTGGTCGGCAACAAAGAAACCTTAGCTGAATGCCCGCGCTGTGCGTCCCGGGTCCTCCGGACGATCACCCAAAGATGGCATGAGATAGCCGTAATCAGATGGCGGCCCCCTATGTCGCCAGCTCAATAGGTCAATCCGGCCTGGGCAACGATCCCGACGATCATAAGTAGGTTCAGTATCGGGGGTAAAATAGGTTGAAGGGTAACCGGCACCGACCGATCACCTACACCGATCAGCCTGCCGGTGCGGTTACCGGCCAATTGAAGGGTAACCGGCACCAAAGGCGTCACCGTTTCCATGCAATCCCTGGGTGCGGTTACCGGCCAATTGAAGGGTAACCGGCACTCTGTGCGGAGAAACCAGTTGTCGCCGATGGGTGCGGTTACCGGCCAATTGAAGGGTAACCGGCACTATAGATTTTTGCTTCCGTCATTGTGTTATGGTGCGGTTACCGGCCAATTGAAGGGTAACCGGCACAATGTGCTTGTCGAGTACCGGAATCTTGGCGGTGCGGTTACCGGCCAATTGAAGGGTAACCGGCACTGAGGGGAACGAATGACTGAATACCTTATAAGGTGCGGTTACCGGCCAATTGAAGGGTAACCGGCACCCTGGCCATGATCATCGACCACCCGCGCCAGGTGCGGTTACCGGCCAATTGAAGGGTAACCGATCAAAAGTCCGCCGCGCAAGGTTATCCCAGCGCTCAGTACAACCTTGGTGTCATGTATGACGAGGGGCGCGGCGTGCCGCGGGACCTTGTGAAAGCCCATTTATGGTACAGCATGGCCGGTGACAACGGCATTCGGGGCGGCAATTTGAAAAAGGCATCAATTGAGGAGGAAATGACCACCGACCAGCACGCCGAAGCCCAGAAGCTGGAACGGCGCGGGAGAGCGCTTCGCGCCGGAGACTAACCGGCAACGGTAAATCAGGCGAAACGCGAGGCGATTCCGATCAATTGAAAATGGCTCTAGGTGCGGACCTTGTCTGAAATTGCGTCTTGCTGCATGTCCTCGGGTATGTCGTCGAACGATGCGTAATTTAGCGCATAGAGCCTGGCGTAGAGACCGTGGCGCGCAATCAGCGCCTCATGAGTTCCGGTTTCGACGATGCGGCCTTCCTGTAGGACAATGATACGATCCGCGCCGCGCACCGTCGCCAACCTGTGGGCGATGACGATGCCGGTGCGGCCTTCGAGCAGCCGGGCCAGGGCGATCTGGATCTGGCGTTCCGTGTAGCTGTCGATATTCGCCGTCGCCTCGTCGAGGATCAGGATTTTTGCGTCGGCCACCAGCGCCCGGGCAAAACTGAGAAGCTGGCGCTGTCCCAGCGAAAGGTTGCGCCCCTGCTGATTAAGCATGGTGTCGTAGCCATCAGGCAGCTGTACGATGAATTCATGGGCGCCGACCACCTTTGCCGCCATTTCCACATCTTCGGGCGTCGCGCTCAAAGTGCGGTAGCGGATGTTCTCGAAAATTGTCCCGGAAAAGAGGAAGGGATCCTGCAACACCATGGCGATGTGCCGGCCGAGGGACGCCTTGGCGTAATCGCGGACGTCGCGTCCGTCTATCGTCACGGCGCCGTCCCAGACATCATAGAAGCGATGCAGCAGCGCGGTGACCGAGGTCTTGCCGGAACCGGTGGGGCCTACCAGCGCGACGGTTTCACCGGTTTTTACCGCGAAGCTTATATTTCTCAGCACCGGTTGGTTCTTTGTGTAGCCGAAGGTAACCGCATGGAACGCGACATCGCCGTCGATAGCGCCCGGGTCGGCTGCATTCGGCTTGTCGGCGATGGCGAGAGGAACCTCAAGCACTTCGAAGATGCGTTGGCCGGACGCCATTGCGCGCTGCATGACGCTGTACTGGACCGTCAACGAACGGATTGGATCAAAGAACCGTTGTACGTAGAACAGGAAGGCGACCATGATGCCGATGTCCAGCGCATCATCAAGGACCATGGCGCCGCCGACCACCACCACGATCCCCATGGCCGCGCCGGTCAGGGTATCGACAATGGGTATCATTGCCTGCGCGAATTTCGCCGAGCGAAGATGGGCTGCCAGGTTTTCTCGGGCTTTGTCCTCGTACAGGGCGGAATTGACGGCTTCGCGTCCCATCCCCTGCACCGTCCGGACCGCATGAATGCCTTCGGCCAGGGCGCCGTTCGTAATCGAGTTGGTTTCGCGAGCGCGGCGGAAAGCGAGACGCGCCCGCGGCAACCAGATCAGGCGGACAATAAGCAGTATCGGAACGACTGAAAGGGTCAAAAGACCAAGTTCGAGATCCAGTATCAGCATGATGGCCACGATGCCAAATAGGAGAACGAGGTCGCCGATCGCGGTAATCGAATTCTCGAGAAACTCCTGCAATGAATTCACGTCACCCTGGAGCCGTGACATCATGCGGCCGATCTCGGTTCTATCCATGAAGGCGAGCGCAACATGCTGCAGGTGGACAAACATTGCGCGGCGCAGGTCAAAAATCACATGTTCACCAGTCAGGCCGACCAGGCGGTCCTGTAAATAGCTTGCCCCGTAGTTGACGATGATCACGGCGCCGAAAGCGGCGATCGCAAGCGTCAACGATGTCCCACTCCCGCCTTCCACCATTAACGCCTGGTCGATCACGTAGCGGATGATCAGCGGGATGGCGAGCTGGGCGCAGGTAAAGACCAGCACCGCGGCAAGCGCCAGGTAGATCCGATGCCGGTAAGGCCGCACATAGGTGACGAAACGGCGCATGACACGGCCGTCGAATGCGGCGCCGAACATTTCTTCGTCCTGGCTGATCTGCGAGCCGACGACGGCGCGCGGTGGCCGCGCGGTGTTTGGCTTGGATCGCCCGGCGCCCGAAGAACCTGTCATGGCGCCGCTCCGTTCATGGTAGATGAGGGGAGGCCCGTATCGTCGCGGCTCTGCAGTGCGAACAGCGCGGCATATCGTCCACCCTGCAGAACGAGGCTATCATGGGTGCCGCGCTCGACGATGCGGCCCGCCTCCAGAAAAACAATTTCGTCCGCGTGCCGCAACGCGCCCAGTCGATGCGAGATGATGATCGTGGCGCAGCTTTCCATCTGCGTTTTGAGTGATTCGCGGATCCTCTGCTCGGTTTCAGCATCAATCGCCGCGGTCGAATCATCGAACACAAGCACGGTGGCGGGCAGCATCGCTGCCCGCGCAATCGCGATCCGCTGCTTCTGTCCACCGGACAACGAAACGCCGCGCTCGCCGACCAACGTGCCATAGCCATCCGGCAACCCGCCGACGAAGCCATCGATCTGCGCTGTTGATGCGGCGTCCTGGATCATGCTGTCATCGGCCCATGGATCACCATAGGCGATATTGTTTTCCAGCGATGCGGTGAACAAAAAGGCATCCTGTTGCACGACGCGCACCGCCTGGCGCAGGGTGTCGAGCGTCGCATCGCGAATATCCTGGCCGTCGATGGTGATGCGACCGCTGCTGGGGTCGTAATAGCGCGGCAGAAGATGCGCGATCGTCGACTTGCCACTACCAGGCGGGCCAACAATGCCCAAGGTTTTGCCGCGTGCCACGGTGAACGAAACGCCATGCAGCACAGGCGGCAGGCCGGCGCCGGTATGGCTGCCGGAATAGGTAAATGATACGTTTTCGAACCGGATTGTTCCGTCTGTTGGGTCAAGCGGCCTGGCGCCCACCCGGTCCTGGATGGCTGGTTCGAGATCGAGCAGGGCGAACAGGCGCCCGCCGCAGGTGGACGCCCTGGCAATTGAATTCACCAGCAAGCCCAATTGGCGCACCGGTTGCTGCAGTATGGTGATGAAAGTGAGGAAGACGGTCAACTCGCCAATCGTCATGGCGCCCTCTAGGACGCGCAATCCGCCGACCCACAGGACCAGGCCCATGGCGATGAAATATGCGAAGGTCATGACGGACGTGGAGGCGGCGCGGGTTTTGATCCGTTGGTCCGCGATTGCCATCGCCGCATCCGAGGCTGCGTCGAATTTACTGATTTCATAAGGTTCGGCGCCGAACGCCCGAACGACGCGGATGCCAGCCAGGTTTTCGTCCATGATCTGGCCGAGCATTCCCATCCGCTCCTGCAATGCCAGCCACAGCGCCCGCAAACGCAGCCGTGCCACCGACGAACACCAGGCGACAAAGGGCACGAAGGCGAAGCTTAGCGTGCCTAAAAGCAGATCAGCCGATAGCAGCAGATAACCGCCGCCGCCGATCAAATTGACGAGCAGGACCAGCCGCAGCAAGCCGGTGTTGATGAACATGCGGACGCCCTCGAGATCCAGCATGCCCCGGGTAATCAATTCACCACTATGGATGCGATCGTGAAAGGAAAAGCTGAGCCTTTGTAGCTTGCGGTAAAAGGCCAGCCGAAGATCGTAGGCGATTAGGTGCCCGATCGCCTCGCCGCCGTAGTTGTGCAGCAACGTGAACCCGCCGCGCAGCACCGAGGCGCCGAGCAGCAACAGTGCCGCCTCGAACAGGGCGCCGCGCGCCGCCTCGGGCGTGATCGATCCACTGCCCAGGAGGCCAAGCGCGTGATCGACCGCGGTGCCGAGAAAGCGCGGGATCATCAGCTGGAAAATGGCCGCCGCGATCGTTGCCCCGACGGCGAGGGCAACCCGGCCGCGATAGCGAAGCGCCAGCCGGACGATCCGCCACAGCACGGCCGCGTCGTTGCCGATGCGGTGGTCGGAAGCCTCCGACATTCCTTGATAGGCTTTTTGCCTCAGTGTGATCGCGCCGTCCGGCAGCCCGCTCGATTGTTCCGCCCTACCTTCCGCCATTCGCGCCCGTCGCCTTCATGATATCGCCGACCGGACCGTCCATAACCATCCGGCAGCCTGCCAGGGATTGTATTCTATAGGGTCTTTGACAAGCCAAATGATGATCCAGGGTCTCTAGCGAACATCGAACACCAGCTTCCCACGCAGGTGCCGTGCCTCGCTGACCCGATGGGCGGCTGCCGCTTCCGACAGGGGATAGCGCGTTATTTCCGGGACCCGCACGGCGCCGGCCTGCACCAGATCGATTATACGCGCGAGATGGGCGCGATCCCGGCTGACCTTCGGTCGCAGGGATTGTACATCGTCGCGGGGCGGTTCCGGTGCATTGGGGCCTGACGCGATAAAGGCCGCCCGGCCGCCCGGCTTCAGCACGGCAAATGACTGTTGCGCGACGTCGCCGCCGACGGTATCGAAGACGGCGTCGCAGTTCGACACAACTTCGGTAAAATCCTGGGCATTGTAGTCGATGATTTCATCGGCCCCGAGGTTGTACAGATAGTCATGGTTCGCCGCGCTGGCGGTCGTGATGACGCGGGCGCCGATATGCTTGGCCAGTTGAACCGCAAATCCGGCCACACCGCCGGCACCTCCCTGAATCAGGATCGTCTCGCCCGATTTGAGGTGCAGGGTGTCTTCAACTGTGACCAAGGCTGTAAGCCCGATCAGGGCGAGCGCGGCAGCTTCAACATGGGAGACCGAATTCGGTTTCTTGGCAACGATGGCGGCCTTGATCGCTATTTTCTCCGCATAAGCGCCCTCCTGACCCACATCGCAAACGCCAAAGACCGCATCGCCGGTCTTCACATCGACAACCTCCGCGCCAACCGCACCGACAATTCCCTAGAAATCCCGCCCCAGAATATATGGGAATTTCAGAGTTGAACCGTACTGGTTGGCGCGGACCTGCCAATCGGCGGCATTAACGCTGGCGGCATGAATGTCGACGACAATCTCGTCCGGTCCCGCTACCGGGTCCGGCGCATCGCCATATATCAGCACCTCCGGCCCACCGTTTCTTTCAATTAGCGCCGCCTTCATCCTATCCCCCTGACCATGCTAGATGTAGCTCCGATCACCATGATGGCACGGACGCTGAATGATCGCAAAATCCAACGTCGATGGCCCATGGATGGGCGCTGTCAGGACAGTAAGAAAAGCCCCGAAAATGCGCGGGGCCCGGCCATCCTGACCTTTATGCCCGCTCGTTGGCGGACCCCGCCTGGTTCTGGGATGGTTTGCTGACGTTCCTGGATATCCGCTTCTACCGACCCTACGAAAAGGTGCTGGATATGAGCCGCGGCAAGGCGTGGACCGACTGGTGCGTCGGTGGCACCACCAACGCTTACCTCAACTGCATCGAGACGCATCGCGGCACGCCGGCCGGGAAGAAGCCTTATATCGAGTGGCAGGGCGAAGACGGACGCACCCGTTCCCTCAGCTACCAGAACTTCGATGCCGAAGCCAATCGCCTGGCCGCCGCACGCGCGGCCATGGCGCTGGGCCGGGAACTGGCTGACCGGCATGACCTTGCGTCGCTCAAGGTGATGATCACCGGCGGCGAACCGGCGACACCCGATGCCTGGGGCTGGGTGTTCGAGGTTATTGGTGGCGAACGCCTGCCGATCATCAATGTATCGGGCGGTACAAGAGATCGGCTGCTCCATTGTAACCGGCGCCACCATCCTACCGCTCAATTAACGGCCCATCCCTGGGTTCGGGCGTCGCCGTTTTCAACGACCAGGGTCAACCGGTAGCGGTGGGCGAGGTCGGCGGCAAGCGCACCGGCCCGGCCGCGATCGAAGCCCTGGTGGTGGCCACCGGCAAGGTTGCCGAAGTCGCCGTGATCGGCATTATCGCCATTCCCAAGAAAACCCTTGACGCCGATGCTGCCGGCCGCCTCCGCGCGGACCTGTCCGCCGCCGTGGTCGCGGGCATGGGGCGCGCCTACCGTCCCCGTCACATCCTCTTCGTCCCGGATTTGCCGCGAACACGATCCATGAAGATCATGCGCAGGATGATCCGCTCGATCCTGCTCTGCCAGCCGCCGGGTGACCTCTCGTCGCTTGCCAATCCGGAGACGCTGACCTATCTGGAAGCGGTCAAACCGGAGGTTGATTAGTCAGCCTGTTAGGGCGTTTTTACAATTAATTGGAGTCGCTATCGCGACCTAGTTAATTGGTTCAATTGCTCGATTCCTAACTGTCTAAGCATGTTGCGAAGAAACATGCTCAGACAGTTAAATCGGGGCAAGGCGGTTCGGGTGGAAAGGTTGGCCGGCACCAACCGTGACGCCATTGACCCATATCAATACCCTCTGTGCCAAATTGTTCTATT
The DNA here is from genome assembly GCA_027623205.1 of Pseudomonadota bacterium. Taxonomy (GTDB): domain Bacteria; phylum Pseudomonadota; class Alphaproteobacteria. The sequence continues at coordinate 30,982 of JAQBYC010000031.1, forward strand.
GGTGGAACATGGCGTGGTGTATTCAGTCATTGGGTGGCTACTGCGCCGGCACGGAATGGAGGCGGGCGCCATGCGGGGAAGCCACTTGATAGAGGCGATGCCGATCGAAGACGTCGCTTCCGAGAGAGTTGTCAGGACAAATTTTTGCCCACGCGACGGCCGTCGGATTTCGGTCATATTCGCAATGTCTGGCGGAGCTGTTCCCGCGCGCGCCGGTGTCGCTCTCTGCCCTTTGAATACCTACAGCGACTTGTTCGACCCGCCGCTCGGGGGCAGTCCGTGCGATTTGGCCTGTTTGTCAGCAATCGGCGGATAGGCGTCCAGTTGGCGTCAGGTGGGTTCCGAAGTTTATTTAGGGGAAGGTTACAAAAAACCAAACATGGGGAGAGCGAAAACATAGGAGATTGAACATGCGAATTGCGGGCTGCGATCTGGGCAAGGCTTCGGCGGGCTTCGTCATCGCCACGGTGGGCAAAGACGGCAGGCTTGAAGTGGAACGCTCGGACTACGAGTTGCACGATGGCGACCCTCTCGGACTGTTCAAACAATGGTACCGTGACAACGACGTCGGCTCCTGCGCTGCTTTGGCGGCGACCGGCGTCAATGCAGACGAGTTGCGGGACCCCGCCCTGATCCTGCCGGAGGATTCCTGCCAGGAGGCCGCGCTCGAAATTTTCCCCGACCTGGAAGACACCCTGAACCTTGTCTCTATCGGCGCCCGCGGCTATGGCGCGCTAAGCCGCAAGCCGGCTGATGGCGGAGGCAAAGGCACAGCTGTTGGCAGTGGGCCGAAATTTCACTACCAATATCTTGAGAACGACAAATGCTCGTCGGGCACCGGCGAAAATATCCAGAAGATTGCCGACCGTTTCGGTCTGGGCATCGTGGACGCGGACAAGGCCGCGCTGGCAGCCGACGTGGCCATCCCCATAACCGCCCGCTGTTCCGTCTTCGCCAAGAGCGAGATGACTCACTTCGCCAATCAGGGCAAGCCGACAGGCGCATTGTTCAAGGGCTATTTCGGGTCGGTGGCGCGCAACACTCAGTCGCTGCTGGCGCGCAATCGGGTCGATGGCCCGGTTTACCTGATGGGCGGCCCGGCGCGGATCGAGTCATTCCGCCGCTCATTCGAAGAGATCCTGGGCGAACCGGTCAAGGTGCCGCCCCTTGCCGAATGTTTCGAAGCCCTCGGCGCCGCGGCCATTGCTGCCGAACAGGCGCGAAAATCCTCACTCGCGCCCTTGCCCGCTGATCCGTCGGAACTGATCGCCCCCGTCGAAAGCCGATTTCAGGTACTGGAAGCAGCCAGCGGCTGGCAGGACCGGGTGACCATGATGGCGGAGCCTGAAATCCCGGCCGGCGCCGCCGAAACGCCCACCATTCTTGGCCTCGATCTCGGTTCCACCGGGGCCAAGGCGGTGCTGACCTCGATCGAGACCGGTGAAATTGTACTTGACGTATATGACAGCACGCGGGGCAATCCGGTCGATGCCGCCCGCCGCCTGGTCGGTACCATCCTGAACCAGGTCAAAGCCGACGTGCGCGCCATCGGCGTTACCGGATCCGGCCGCGAAGCCGTGGCGACCCTGCTGCGCGCGGTCTATCCCGAAAGTGACAATGTCATCGTGCTGAACGAGATTGTTGCCCATGCCACCGGCGCGGCGCGTTGTGATGTCGATGGCGGCGCCGATCTGTCGGTGATCGAGATTGGCGGTCAGGACGCCAAATACATCCGCGTCCAGGGTGGCCGTATCGTCGAAAGCGACATGAACAAGGCGTGCAGCGCTGGGACCGGCTCGTTCCTGGAAGAACAGGCGACAATCTATGACGTCGACGATATCCAGGATTTCGTCGACCTGGCGTCCTCCGCCAAGCGTCCACCAGACCTGGGCATGATGTGCACGGTTTTCGTCGCCGACGCCGCGGCGCTAGCCATCAAGGAAGGCTTCGGGCGCGACGACATCTTTGCCGGCTTCCAGTATTCGGTGATCCATAACTACCTGAACCGCGTGATGGGTCAACGCACACTGGGTCAGCGGGTCTTCTTTCAGGGCAAGCCAGCCTCCAATCCCTCGCTGGCGTGGACCCTGGCGGCGGTCACCGGGCGCGAGATCGTGGTGCCGCCCAATCCGGGCGCCATGGGGGCCTGGGGGATCGGTCTTTGCGCCGTGGAGCAGTTTGGCCGGCAAGGGCTGGCAACGGCGCCCCGGCTTGAACTCGGCCTGATCTTGGCAGCGGAGATTACCGGGCGGGCGGAATTCCAGTGCCGCGACGCACAATGCCAGACGCTTTGTCCCATCGAGCGCACCACCATCAAGGTCGGCGGGATCAGCCGTCAGGCTGTCTCGGGCGGCGCCTGTCCCAAATTCGAAGTCTCGACCAAGAGCCAGCCGAAGCTTGCCAAAGAGGCGCCGAACCCCTTCGAACAGCGCGAGGCGTTGATTGACAGTTTTGTGCCGGCGCCCAACGACGGGCCGGTGCTGGCCATCCCCGCGGTCAGTTCACTTGCCCCGCATATTCCTTGGCTCGCCACCTTTGCCGGCGAACTTGGCTTTTCGGTAAAGATTCTACGCTCCGACAGGCATTCGCTGGCGGCCGGCGAACAGCTTTGCAACAGTTTCGATTCCTGCGGCCCGGTAAAAATCGCCCATGCGGTCTGTGACGTCGATGTCGATCTGCTGCTCTTTCCCTCCATATTCCACATTGCCGACACCAAGGGACGCGGCGGCCAGACCTGCGTCACGGAACAGGTCATGCCCTCGCTGGTGAAGCAGCTGCTCCGCTCCCGGGGCAGGAGGACCAGGCTGGTGCGGCCGCGGCTCTCGTTTCGCGAGGGGCCGGGGGCAGCGGAACTAAGCGTCGAAATGATCCGGTTGGCCAGCGAACTTGGCGTCGATCCCAAAAACATTCAAGCGGCCGTGGCCAAGGCCGCCGAAGCCCATCTCGCCTATGAAGACGGGCTCGAGCGCATTGGCGAAGAGGCACTGGAATATGCCCGGGCCAACAACCTGCCCAGCGTCCTGCTGCTGGGCCATCTGCACGTTATCTGCGATCCCGCCATCAACGCTAATATCCCGCTGTTGCTAAGGCGCAACGGCGCCATGGCCATCCCGGCGGATTGCTTTCCGATCGATAGCCGGACGCCGCCGATGAAGAAGATCTATTGGGGTGACGCCAACCGCGCCATGCGCGCGGCGATCCATGCACGCGGTCTTGGTGACGTTTTCCCGGTGCTGCTCGCCTCCTTCGGCTGCGGGCCGTCCTCGTTCACCGAGCAGGTTTTCCAGTCCCTGCTGGAGGGTTATCCACACACCATCCTGGAAAGCGACGGTCATGGCGGCGAGGCCGGTTTCGTCACGCGCATTCAGGCCTTCCTGCAATCGGTACGGCAATACATTACCGCGGGTGACGCCCGCGCGCTGCCCGATAACGCCAAACGAATCTCGTATCTCAGTCCACCGCGGAAAAGCCGCTCCAGTTTTCTTGATCCCGACGTTCACTACGTGGCCATGAGCATGGCGGAGAATGTCGGGCCCACCTTTGCCGCCACCTATCGCGCCTATGGCTACGACGTGGTGAGCGCCCCGGGCCACAGCGACAGCACCTGGCAGGCCGGCAAGGCCGACTGTTCGGGTAAGGAATGTCTCAGCTATCAGTTGATGTGGGGCGCCTTCCGCCAGCACCTGGAGCAGAACCCGCCGACAAAGGATACCGTGCTGCTGGCCTTCTCGGGTCAGTTATGCCGCACCGGCGCCTTTGGGGTGAAGGACCAGATTTCGCTAGAGAAAATGGGCCTCGATAACAACGTGACCATGCAAGGCATGCCATTCGGCGGTGATCGGTCCATGTCGTTGCTGTTGTGGGCGGGGCTTTCGGCGATCGAGATTCTGCGCCAGTTCTATATTTACCATCTGCCGGTGGAATCCCGATCTGGCGAGTCCCGGGCGCTCTATGATGCCGGTATCGCGCGGGTTATAGCCATCCTCGAGGCGCCCATGGCCGCAACCGAAAGCGACAGTGCCCGGCCCGAGGTCGAGCACCGCGCCCTGGCCATCGCCGCGGCGCTGCGCGAGAGCGGACGGCATTATGCCGAGATGGATAACCGTTGGCAGGGAAGCCGCGCTTTCCGCACCGTCTTCGTCGGCGGTGAGACCATGGCCAAGGGCAGTGATTTTTCCAATTCCGGCCTTTTCCTGCGGCTCAGCGAACAAGGCATGCGGCTGGTACTGGAACCCCTGACCGACTTCTTTGAATTTCTGGCCCGCCGCCACCCGCACCTCCAATACGGCCGGGCCAAGCCGTTGGCCGAGGCCCGGGCGATGACCGAGGAACAGGCCGCGTTACGGACCTGGCTGTACGCGGAGATGGCCGAACTCCATCCCTGGCTGCCGGCGCCGGCGGTCGAGGAGGCCCTGGACCTGGCCGAGGCACTGATCGACCCGGCGACGGTTGGCGGCTCGCCGATGGAAATAGCCAGCGTCGTGCATGCCTGGGACACCGGCCGCTATGACGGCGTCGTCGTGGCCAGTTGCTGGGGTTGTGACAACAGCCTGATTACCGAAGGCCTGTTGCGCTATCGCAAGGAGATTCCATTTTTCTTCTATTACGGCGATGGCACGCCCTTGGACGAGCGCCGGGTACGCGGCTTTTCCTACCGTCTGCGCCGGGGCGCGGAGTCCACGGCTGCATAGGCATTAGCAATAAGTGGGCGGTGTCAGAGCGAATCAGCTAGAGGCGAGTGGGGAAGTTCCGTAGTTTGCAGCAATGCACATTTCCTTCCGTCATTTCAACAGCTCGCCCGAGGTTATGCGCCTCACGGTGATGATGTATATCCGCTATTCGCTTTCATTGCGGTAGGTGAAAGATCTTTCTTTCGAGCGCGGCATCGATGTTCTGCCACGACAACGTTCCTCTGACAGTACCCCCATGGCGACCTCCCTCGATAATTCATCAACATTGCTTCAGAGATCGCTCAGCTTGGAAACATCAAAATCAATCTCGGTCAACGGGCCTTGGTACAACGGGTAACTGCAATATTCATGTCGTCCCGGCGCACAGACACTGCCATCAACGATATTACGGCAGACCAAGGAAAATTAATTGAATAGAACCAACTTACGCACCGCAAAATTGAAAAGGAAACTAAAACCGGCGGCCAACAATTTTGAGGGTAGCAAAGGCCATACCAGTATATCCACACACATCCACAAGGTAGCCACATTCACGGCCAAACCCAAAGTACCAATCAAAATGAATATGAGCCATTCGAACGGTATATTGACGAGCCTGCGCGTTCCGAATATCCAGCGCACCGATGCGAAATAAACTACGACATTACCGGACAAGAAAGCGAAGACATTTGATAAGAGATAGTTGATCGAAAATGCATGGGTAAGCAGAATTAGAACGCAAATATCGACCGACAACGCGACCACGCTGGTGGCGAAGTAGCGCATCAATTCGGTTAAACCGAAAATGGATAAGTTTTGTTGAAATTTCACGCTAAAAGTCGGCTCTGGTTGTTGTCTTAGTCGAGGCGCTTGCGCGGACCGTTTGCGAAAACACGGGTTTTAGATAATCTCCGAAAAACGGCTCCAAATCGCCGCACCCAAAAGGACAACGACAAAACGTCGGACGAAGGGATAAAGAGATGGCGCCATGCCGCCGCGTACCCGATAAGTAGCAGCAATGAGCCCCAAACAGAAATTATCATCCAATGAGAAAAGCGGAAATCCGCACCAGGCGCGGCAATAAAGAGCAATGCCTCATGCCCTAGACCGCTAAAAGAGAAAAAGAAAACCAGGCCCATATCTTTCCGCAGTACAAACAGGCCGCAAGCTGCAGTAAAGAGGCCAATCACGAGAAACAAATATGGGCGGTACAATATGGAATTTTTTGCAAGGTCATTTAGTGTAACTGAAAGCCAATTCTGTAGGTCCGACAGCTGATAATTGACCTTTGTTTTCTTCGCCAATTCCGGTGATAGGGTGAAGAAAAATACCGGGACGCGTGGGTGGTTCGGCGTGATTCCGACTAATTCACTGAATACGGCCCATCTATGGCTTAGGTATGATAGGGGAAATCCAACAATGGTTTGTCGCCAGAGTTGGCTCAATGCGGCAAGCTCTTCCTTGGTCCCGTCACCCCATTTAAATAATGTGCGTGTTAGATTTCCCCAGTTTCTAGGTGTATAGTTCTTTGTCAAATCATCTACAGTGAATGCCGGCACTTTGGCCAGACCTCCCAAACCGGAACTCTTCGTTTCACCGTCAAAATGAAGTCGGCCCCGTTTTACCGCTACGCCGGCAATGTCGAATATCGCCACCGAACGCCAGCCCTGGGTCTTTTTGTCGACGATCAAACTGTTAAGCCCATGTCCAATCAGAAACAACGAAAGCGCAACCGGTACTGCAGTCATAGCAGTGGCGAAAAGTCGTGCGATGAGGCGCCTTGGCCAAGGCAATAACACAAAGCTAACATACCAGATAAGACTGTAGACGGCGGCAATCGAATTATGCCTTAACATCAACGCGAATAGGCAACAGAATAACAGTAAGACAATATGAAGCGAAAATGGCACGGGTCCAAATTTCGGCGTGCCCGACTTCTTATTGCGCGTGGAAATCCGCTGCATCAAACTGAAGCCGAGCAATAGGCTGCCAGCCATCAAGTTATCTTTCCCGATGACTCCCAAGTTGCCAAATACCGGTGGTATAAATAGACAACTAGGAATGAAGATATAGGCAAGATTGGATGAGACGATGGGATTCCCTGCGAATAACATAATGCAACCGAGCCAAAGTAACGATAACTGGAGCAACAACATCAATAACGGACCGGGATGAATCAAATCCAGCCACCGCCATACGTATGCCATGGCGGCAGGATGCCAGTCGAAATAATAATTGTTACGTGCCTGCAAAAGCTGCGAAGAGGAATCTGCGCTCATGAATCCAGGATAAAAGGCAAATAAAGATATAAGAACCACAACCACAGCAACAATCGGCAATCGCAACTCCGCCGGATTGCCCGGGTGCCTTGGAACGCTTCGTTCTGCAATCAACTTGGGCGGCATGTTTGGCTTGTCCGGCATGTCTAACGCCTCATAAATCCGTCATATGTGGCGTCGCGACGGTCCATTCCCTCCATTCCGCTTTCGGAGGGCCTGAAACCATCGGCAAAGGTCGGCGGCGTACGCACAGGTCTTTGCTGTTGGAAGGCATTTGCCAAGGCGCCAAGCCGGGTCTCCAAAAAAGCCGTGGAAAAGAACGACAGTCCAATCGGAAGGCCAAACACATAACCAGCCGGGACCGTAATGCTCGGGTATCCTGAAACCGCCGCCAGGCAAGCACTTCCACCAGTCCGATTATCGCCGTTGATCCAGTCGATTAACCACGGCGCACAGGTTGTTGGTGCGACCAAGGCATCCAGATTGTGTTCGGACACCAACTTGTCGATGCCCTCAGTCTGGCTCAGACGTTTGCTGGTGGCCAGGGCGTCCAGATAACCGGGACCTGTTGGTGGTCCCATTCTCTCCGATTTCTCGATGATGTCCTGGCCAAAATAGGGCATTGCAACGGCTTGATTTTCGATGTTGAACGCGATCAGATCGGTTATGGAATGGACCGGCAGCTCGGACTCCACATCGGCCAGATAGTCGTTCAGGCCGGCTTTGAATTCGGTCATCATGACCTGAAGTTCACTGGGCCGGATGTCCTCGACCGACGTCAGTTCAAGGTCTTCGACAATTGTTGCACCGGCTTCGCGCATAACCGTCAGACATTTTTGCACCAGTTCATCGACGGCATCATTGAAACCACAATAGTTCCGGGCGACACCGATGCGGGCGCCCCGCAACGCACCAGGATTAAGCGCGGCGAGAAAATCATCTGCGGCCTGTTCGTCACCTAAATTGGTAATCTCATCCAGAGGATCAGGTCCGGAAATGGCTTGCAAAACGATCAAGGCATCGGCCACGTTGCGCGCCATGGGTCCGGCGGTATCCTGGCTATGGGCTATGGGAATAATGCCTGACCGCCCGACCCGGCCAAGACTGGGTTTAATGCCGACAATGGAAGCCATGGCGGCCGGGCCGACGATGGAGCCGTCGGTCTCCGTGCCGATTGCGGCGACACAAAACCCACAAGCCACAGCTACCGCCGAGCCCGAACTGGAGCCGCCCGGGGTACGGTCCAAGGCGTAAGGATTACGCGTCTGACCACCCCGGCTGCTCCAACCGCTGGATGACCGGGCGGAACGGAAATTGGCCCACTCGCTGAGATTGGTTTTACCTAAAAGTACGGCGCCGGCTTCGCGTAATTTCGTTACAACATGGGCATCGTGCGTTGCGTGATGGCCGACGAGCGCCAGCGACCCGGCTGTCGTCAACATTTGATCAGCGGTATCGATATTGTCTTTCACCAGGATCGGCAGTCCGTGCAGCAGGCCTCTCGGACCGATGCTGAGGCGTTCCGCATCCAGGGCGTCGGCGATTATCAATGCCTCGGGATTAAGTTCGAGAATGGCGTTGACCTTACCGTCGAGCGCTGAAATACGGGCCAGACAATGTTCCGTCAGTTCGCGCGAGTTGATCTCGCCCGCCGCCATGCGCTGCTGCAGCTGGGTTATGGTTTCGCCATCAAGGTCGATCCGAGGCGGATTCATATCAAATCCTTGGATTCACGCACATCAAGGCAGTCACGCAATGCGCCGCCCGAGAATTTAATGCCAGGTCGAAGTTTTCGCCAACTGCAAAGACCATTGACGCTCACGGCCGCCGTCTAAAAACTACCGGCTAAGCGATGCGAAAAACAGCCCTTATCGACCAACCGCATAGGCCTGCATGAAACGTGGATTGGCGGCGGCGCGGAGGAATTCACCGTCCTTGGCCGCAGCCGTGACGCGACCCAGGCTCCAGTCGTCCTCCACCGCAATCCGATGGCCGCGGCCCGCCAGTTTCTTGATGGTCTCTTCTGGCATGCGGCCTTCAAGAGCAAGATGACCCGAACGTTATTGTCCGGCGTCGCCAGGATCAACGGGACCTCTCCGCCCGGTCCATTGAGGTGCGGTTCCACGACGTGCAATGTAAAGCCGCACGCCACCGCGGCATCAAAGGCGTTGCCGCCGCGCTCCAGAATAGACATCCCGACCGCGCTGGCCAGCCAGTGGGTCGATGCGACAACACCAAAGGTGCCGACGATCTCGGGGCGGGTTGTAAATCTTGGCATTCTGTTGTTCACCTTTGGCGGTCGCAGCGTACATTTGCCTGCATTGCTACCACGAGACAGCGCAGGCCGCCTCTGTCCGGCAAAGATGACCGGAAACCAAATCAACTCTCCATTAGGCCATTCTCGCGCACGTGGGCGAATGTGTCGTCGAGCGCGCCCTCCAAGCGGTTGAACATCTCGTTGAGCTGATCGGCGGTGATGATCAGCGGCGGGCAGTAGGCTATGCTGACGCCGGCGCAGGGCCTGAGAAGCAAGCCGTGCGCCCGGCAGGCATCGGCGCAGAACATGGCGACATCGGGATCGAAGTTCTCCTTGGTCTCCTTGTCCTTGACCAGCTCGACCGCGCCGATCAGGCCGACGCCGCGCGCCTCGCCGACCAGCGGGTGGTCGGCCAGCTTCGCCAGGCGTTCGGCGGCGATCGGCGAGATCTCCCGGACATGGCCGCCGATGTCCATCTCGTCGTAGATCTTCAGCGTTTCGTTGGCGACCGCGGCGGCGACCGGATGCCCTGAATAGGTAAAGCCGGTGGCGAGAATGCCATTCTCGTCGCTAAAGTCGCGGATCGGCCCGTAGACCTTCTCGTTCAGGATGACCGCCGAGATCGGCATATAGGCCGACGAGAGCTGCTTGGCGACGACCATGATGTCGGGCTCGATGCCGTAGGTCTGGCAGCCGAATGTGTTGCCCGTGCGGTGGAAGCCGCAGATCACCTCGTCGGCGACCATCAGCACGTCGTATTTCTTGAGCACCGCCTGGACCTTCTCGAAATAGGTTGCCGGCGGCGGCACGGCGCCCTGGGCGCCGAGCACCGGCTCGGCGATGAAGGCGGCGACCGTCTCGGGCCCCTCGTCGAGGATCATCTGCTCGAGCTCGGCGGCCCGGCGGGTCGCAAAATCCTCTTCCGTTTCACCTTCTTCGCCGTGGTGGTAGTAGTGCGGATTGCCGGTATGCAGGATGTTCCTGATCGGCAGGTCGAAGCCCTGATGCATCAGCGGCATGCCGGTCAGGCTGCCCGACGACACGGCGATGCCGTGGTAGCCGCCGAGCCGCGCAATGATCTTTTTCTTCTCGGGCCGGCCGAGCGCGTTGTTATGGTACCAGACGAACTTGACCATGTGGTCGTTCGCCTCGGAGCCGGAGTTGGCGAACCACACCTTCGACATGGGCACGGGCGCCAGCGCCAGGAGTTTCTCTGCGAGATTGATGGCGGGCAGGTTCGAGCGCGCGAAGAAGGAGTGGTAGTAGGGCAGCTTGCGCATTTGAGTGGCTGCCGCCTGCACCAGCCGCTCGTTGTTAAAGCCGAGCGAGGTGCACCACAGGCCGGCGAGGCCCTCAATATAGCTCTTGCCCTCGGTGTCCTTGACGTAGATGCCATCGCCCTCTTCAAGGATCAGCGGCCCCGTCTTCTCGTGCTCGGCGAGGTTGGTAAAGGGGTGCATGAACGACGCGATATCGCGCGCGTGCGGCGAATTCGGAGCGACGGCCATGGGACGGATCCTCTCGGCGTTGTGTCGGCGAGAGCCCGGCGTCGAACGTCCGTTCCAGGGCCCGCGGTTGGTGCATTGCTGCAATTAGACAGCCTGGGTCGCCGAAGGGCAAGCGTTCTCAGAGCGTTCTCAGAGCGGGATCGAATGAACAACCTCGTGAGAAATCACAACTAGAGCGGGTGACCGCGCTGGGCTTCGTGGCTGCGGCAACTAATTGCTTTCATCGCTTGACCTCGGTGCTGGTGCCGCCGCATCGCCTCCAGTGCTGGCTGCCAAGATGCTCGCGACCGCTGATACGCTCTCCAAGGGGCGTCTGATCGGCGGCGACGGCGGCGATTACCAGGGGACGGCCGGCCGGCTGGAGCTCTTCGCGACCGAAGCGATGGCAAGGTTCCAATAGGCCGGCATCGTTAGAGCGGGATAGTCCAGCAAACCCGGATCAGCCTTTCAGGCCCGGTCGAGTTCCTTGTAGTGTCGGAAGATCCCGCCTTCGTTGAACGGGATCCGCCGGTCGGAGGCCAGATAGGCACGGACGCGGGCCCGCCTCGCGACATGCCCATGTAGCGCAACGACACGCGGGATTTCCGTCTCCAGACGCTTCATGGCGCTCGGAAAGGCATAGCGTAGTCCGTCGACGACCTGGAACAGGGACAGGTCCGCATAGCTCAACTTGGCCCCGACCAAGTAGGTCCCGGCCGACTGGTTGCGCGCCAGCACGCGCTCGAAATAGCCAAGGTACTTTGGCGCCCTGAGTTCCAGGAACTTCGCGGTGCGCAGTTTGGCCTCTTTGCGCTGGTCTTCGTAGTAGAGGCTGCCGTCAATCGGGTGGTGGGTGTCGTGGATCTCGTCGACCAAGTCGCAGAGCGTCAGCTGCAGCTGTTGCACCCAGAGCCGCCCCGCTTCACCGGCGGGCGCGAGGCGGTGGCGCTGACCCAGGAACTGCAAAATGTTCGCGGTCTGGCCGAGTATCAGCTTGCCGGCCTTCAGGAAGGGTGGCGCGAACGGCGGTCGCTCGACCGTCTCTCGGTCGAGCAGTTCCAGCATGGCCGGCACGCCGGCACCCTCTTCCCCTGATCCTCTCGCAATGTCGATATAGGCGGCCCCGGACTCCTCTAGCGCCAGGCGCACGAATTCGCCGCGACCCTGGATCATCGGCCAGTAGTAAAGCTCGTAGCGCACGGACGCATTCCTCCCCGATTTCCATTGGCGAGGGCTCACGGTCGGCCCGAACCTCGATTACTTTGACCTATCGCCGGGCGCTCACTCCGTTCCCGTGTTCTGGAGCACCGCACCATCCGCCGACAGCTTCTCAATCTCATTTTCATCGTAGCCGATCTCGCGCAAGACTTCCGCACTATGTTCGCCGAAGCGCGGTGCATGGGTCCGGATGGTCGAAGGCGTTTTCGAATAATTCACCGGCGGCCGCACCAACAGGGTTTCGCCTTCGGTCGGATGCATGTGTTTTTCGAACATGCCGACGGCTTTCAGATGTTCATCCTCGATCAGGTCATCCAAATCGGCAATCGGCATGCAGGGGATCTGCTGCTCCTCGCAAATCGCAACCCATTCCGCCGTGGTCCGCTCCGGCGTACACTCGCCGACGAATCCGTAGAGATCGCCGACGCTGCCGATACGCGCGCGATAGGTCGAAAATCGAGGATCTTCCATGAGTTCCGGCCGACCGACGGCGGTGAAGAAGTTGAGCCAGTGCCTGTCACTATAAGGCAGCAGGCAAACAAACCCGTCTCTGGTCTTAAAGGGTCGGCGGGCGTTCGTCATAACGCGCGCATAACCCAGCTCGCTGATCGGCGGCTCGTAGGCACAGCCATTGATGTGCTCGACCAGATTGAAGCTCACCATGGTTTCCAGCATCGGCACTTCGACGAACTGTCCTTCGCCGGTCCGCTCCTTATGCAAAAGCGCGAAGGCTACAGCCTGGCTCAAGGTCAATCCGGTGACCTTGTCGGCAATTGCGGAAGGGACGTAGCGCGCCTCACCGTCCTGCCGCCTGAACATGCTGGCGAGCCCGGACGCCGCCTGGATCGCATCGTCATAGGCCGGCTTTGACTTATAGGGCCCGTCCTGGCCGAAACCATAGGCACCGACATAGATGATGTCCGGTTTGATCGCCGAGACCGCTTCATAATCGAAGCCCAACCCGGCCATCGCCTGGGGTCGCATGTTGTGGAGGAAAACGTCCGCTGTCGGAATCAGTTTGCGCAGGACTTCCTTGGCCGCTTCCTGTTTGAGGTTCAGTGCCAGCGACCGCTTGTTTCGGTTGGCATTCAGGAAGATGCCGCCCATATTGACGTTCTTCACCGCACCCATATTGCGCGCGATATCGCCCGTGGGCGGCGCTTCAACCTTGATGACATCAGCGCCGGCATCGGCGAGCGCCTGCGTTCCGTAGGGGCCAAGCAGTACGGTGGTGATATCGATTACGCGAATTCCGTCAAGAGCGCCTGGCAAACTCATTCTCCCTTGTGCACCGGTTGCATTGTTTTGATTGTTGCGCGGTGGGACTTCGCCACTATCCCGGACAGTTGTTTCAACGTCAATATTTAACGGGCGGTGTCAGGGCAAATCGGCTTGAGGCGAGTGGGGGAACTCCGTCGTTTGCAGCAATGCAAAATCCCTGCCGTTATTTCAACAGTTCGCCCGAGGTTCTTCGCCTCACGGTGATGATGTATATACGCTATCCGCTTTCATTGCGGCAGGCCGAAGATCTGCTTTTCGAGCGCGGCATCGATGTCTGCCACGAAACCGTGCGTTTCTGGTGGAACCGGTTCGGTTGTCCGTCCCATTTTTTGCATCTATGCAGAAAACTTGGAAGTTTTCATCGCCACCGGATACCCTTTCGGGCATGCATAATACCAGCCTGCGCTGATAGGAACCCATAGAGATCGTCTCCGCGCCGCCACGGATGGCGTCGTGAAGGCTTGACGATGTCCCACATCGCCCGCGCCTTCTCTCC
>JAQBYC010000163.1 GCA_027623205.1 Pseudomonadota bacterium
GGAACGCTTCCAAAGACCGGACATATCGTCTGCTACAAAATCCGGACATATCATTCGCTACTGACAATGGATGTTCTCCGTCTTGATGGCGTTGATCAGCACCACTGGCTGATAACCATCAACGATGATGACCTTGCCGCCCCTAAGCAGGGTTGCCAGGGCAAAATCGTTGGCCCCCATATGAAACAGCGGTGTCCAGGCCACAAAGGTATCCTTAGCCGGGGCACCTGTTTCAGCGCCATAGATCATGCCGCGGGCAATCATTGCGCGGTGGCTGATCAGGGCGCCTTTCGGCAAGCCCGTGGTGCCGGAAGTGAAGATAATAACCAGACCATCCTCGCCCCCTGCATGGCCTGCCCCACCCGCCCGCGGCTCGGTTGCGGGGGCTTTGGCCAAGGCTGCTTCATAGTCGTCGCCGAAAACCAAACGATTAGTGCCGCTTAGCCCGGTTTGATCCAGATGCTCCACATAGCCCGCCTGGGCGAAGATGATCCTGGGTTCGGTCAATTGGAGGCAATGGCGCAATTCCACCGGCGAGAGCCGCCAGTTCAGACTGACGGTGATGGCGCCGATTTTGGCGGCGGCCAATTCCACCTCGATAAAGGATAAACAGTTGCGCGCCAGCAGGCCCACACGGTCGCCACGGCCGGTGCCCTGCGCCAGCATAACCTGTGCCAGGCGGTTTACCCGCGCGTTCAACTGGCTGTAGCTCAGGGTTGCGTCGTCGCAGGCCAGGGCGATGTCGCAGGGCCGGCGCTGGGCCTGAGCGGCAAACATCCGCCCCACATTGCCGCTGCCTGCTAGGGTTGCCGGGTCAGAGGATGACATCACGATGCCTTGTCATCACGGGGTTTCAACCAGCGCCAGAATCCGCGCCGGACTACCCGACCCCTGTCTGATTTTCAAAGGCGGCGTGATCAGCACCGCTCCCTGGGGCGGCAGAGCGTCCAGATTTGTCAGTGCCGGCAAACCGAAGCGATTATTGCCATGCATATGGTAATGACAGGGAAAGGGCACGTTGAAATGCTGGGCCTGGCCCGCATCCGTTCCGACCGCCTCGCAACCGAAGCCGATGACATCCCGCTCCTCAATCAGCCACGGGATCAGCGTCTCGTGCGGTCCCGGTGTATGGGCGCCATCACCGGTCATGTTCATATAGTCCACGGGGTTGTGCTTCTGGGACCAATCCGTCCGCATCAACAGCCAGGACCGGGGCGGGATGGGGCCATGCTCGGCTTCCCAGTCTTCGACCGCATCCTGGCGCAACAGGAAGTCCGGATCGGCCGCCGCCTGTGCCGAGCAATCCACCACGCAGGCATGGGCGATGAATTTCTCGACTGGAATGGTATCGGTGGCGTTTTCCGGCAGATCCTTGCCCGATACCCAATGAATCGGGGCGTCGAAATGGGTGCCGGTATGCTCGCCACAGGATAAGTTATTCCAATAACAGAACGGTCCCCGGTGATCATAGCGGGATATTTCTTCCATGCGGAACGGCCACGTCTGGCCAAATTCCGGCGGCATCACGATGGTTGGTGCGTCCGGCTGCAGGGTCATGGTCAAATCCACCACCCGTATACCACCGCCGAGTATGCCGCCCATCAGCTGGCTCAGCATGCCACCCGCCGCTTTGCCGCCGGCTGTCTTGAGACCCTGCCCATCAGTCATTTGACCGTATCCTTCCGCGCGCCATTCCAGGCATCCTCATTGCAATGCTACAGGGTGATTTCCCGTTCGATCTCCTTGGGATTTTCCGCCAGGCGCTGCATGATCTCTTCCGCCACCGCGCCAATGGCGACGTCCTCCCGGCCCTTTTGCAGGGCATCAACAATCCGTCCCGCCACCATATCAGAAGTCAGCTTTGGTGGCGGCACCATCTGATGCCATTCATCGTCCAAGGGTCCCGTGAAGGCATTGACCACCCGGATGCCGCCTGGCATTAGCTCCGCGCGCAGGCATTGCGCCAGGGACCAGGCCGCGGCCTGGCTGGCTGAATAAGTGCCGAATGCCGGATTGTTGACCTGGGCATAGGCGGAGAAGACATTGACCCAGGCGCAGGCGCCATGGGCCCCGTCGGCGCCCCGGGCACGCATTGCCGGTCCAAAGGTGCCCGCCAGACGCAATAAGCCGAAATAATGGATGTCCATTTCCTGGCGCGAGATGTTCATGTCCAGGCGATCCACGGCCCCGCCCGGGCGCAGATGGTAGCTGTTGTTGACCATGATCTCGACCTTGCCGCCCAGGACGGCGGCCAACTCCTGAACGGAATCCGTATCGGTCACGTCCAGGGGGAAAAGCGTGACGCCGCCGACGGCCTTGGCTGCGTCCAGGGCGGGGCTGGCTTTCCATGGTTCAGCGTGGCCGACGAAGATCTCGCGTGCCCCGGCGGCGCTGAAACCTTGCGCCAGAGCCAGGCCCAGGTCGGTCTTGCCGTTGACGATCAGCACCCTGCGGTCTTTCGGATCCGTTGTCAGTTCGCGCAATTGCAAATCATCCTCCCATTCGGGTCCCGGCGTTTCAGGTCGGGCGCTCATTACCGCATGACCGCTGCGATCCAGGTTGAGGGACAGCCGGACCCGCATCCCCTGTTGGCAATCTTCGGCCAGATGAACCACCACCGAAGGCCCGGCATCCATCCGCACCACGCCCAGGCGCCAGGGTAAACGGTCGCGGAAGAACAGATCGTTGGCGTGGTGCAACCTGGTCTCGGCCAGCAAGCTGCCGCCAGGCGCCACATCGCGCCAAGGCAGATCATCGGCCAGGCAATTGCCGCAAACCTGCCGGGGCGGGTATTGCACCTGGCCGCAGGCAGCGCAGGTTTGCAAGGCAAAGCGGCCGATAGCGGCCATGGCAGTCAGGCCATGCGCCTCGCGGGAACGGTTGCCGGGGGGCAGGGTGGGTTGCCGCGTGCGCTGAACCGGGTCCTTCTTTTTTGGTGGGGGTAAAGCTGTCGTCATCCGCCCTCCCGGCGCAGAATAGCGGCCGAGCTGCATAATCCGCGGTCATAATTGATCATGCCAAAGCACGAGATCAAGCCATGGCGTGCATTCGTCACCGCCGCACCAAGGCAGCGATCGGTCAATTGACGGATCGCCTCGACCAGACCCAAAGAGCCGCCCGCCGCGCCCGCCTGACCCACGGACAATTGCCCGCCGGAGGTATTGAAGGGAAAGTCCCCGGCTGTGGTCAGGTCATGCCGGCGGACGAATTCGGGCGCCTCGCCCTTGCCGCAAAATCCCAGATCCTCGATCTGCATGAAGCAGATGACCGGATAATCGTCATAGGCCTCGACGAAATCCATATCTTCGGGGCCAATGCCGGCGTGGTCGTAAAACCCGTCCACATCCATGGCCCAACCGCCCCGGATCTGGATCGGATCGTCGGGATAGGCGTTGTGCCGCTCGATGGTGGAGAGAATTGTGACAAACGGCAGATCCAGTGATCGCGCCCGGTCCTGGGTCATCACCAGAAAGGCCTCGGCGCCGGCGCAGGGCATCACGCAATCGAACAGGCATAACGGATCGGCGATGGGCCGGGCGTCCAGGTAATCGTGCAGCCGCAGCGGCCGTTTCATTAGGGCATGGGGGAACTGCATGGCATTGTCGCGCTGGGCAATGCACAGTTTGGCGAAGTCTTCCCGGCGGGCGCCGTACTGGCGCATGTAATGATCGGTCAGAAAGGCAAAGGAGGCGTTCGGGCCGCCTGAGCCATAGGGATAAACCGCATCGTTGGCGAATTGCGAGAACGACGCGATGGTCTTGCGGAAGCTGTCCACGTGATTGGTATCGCCGGCAATACAGGCCACGATCTCGGCATCGCCGGTCTGGACCGCCCGCGCCGCCCGCCGCAGGGCCACCGCGCCCGAGGCGCCGCCCATGGGAATATGGTCCAGCCAGCGGGGCGAGATGCCCAGATGCTGGGTCAACCCCACGGCCGTATCGGGTGCAAGGGTGAAGGAGGAGATGCAAAAACCATCCACCTGGTCCTTCGGGATGCCGGCCTGTTGGAGCAACGCGGCCAGGGCCCGGCCACAGAACCAATGCGCGCTGCGCAGGGAATAGCGGCTATAGGGGATGGTTACGGGGACGCAGACGGCGACGCCTTCGTAACCCATGCGCCCTCTGCGTGCCGTTGGCTGATCGCCTGTCATCGTGGCGGCAACTTCATTACCCGGCCTAAAGCCCCTTCGGATGGGTCATGAACTCCTCGATAATTTCCGGTGGCGGCCGCGCATAGTCAGACGTGCGGCTGACGTGCAGGCCGGTCAGCCGCCGCAGCTTGACCGCCATTTCCGCCATCTTCACCACGATGGGAATGCCATTGATGATGGGCGCGCCATCGACATTATGATTATGTTCCCGGGCAAACAGCAACATCGGTATGCCGCCACCCGGTATCAGCACGTCGACGCCTTGGGTCACCAGGGGCCTGGCCTGTTCCGCAAACAGGCGCTTCACATCCTGGAATTTTTCGTCCGAGTTGAAGCCGTCCAGGATCTGTCCCGGCTCGAATGTCATGGCGTGCACGCCGGTAACCCGTTCGCGCAGGCCGTATTTGCCAATTTGATGATGGAACCAGGGTATGAAGCGTGGGTTGATGGTGACGATCCCGCTTTGCTGGCCCAATTGACAACTATACAGCATCGAGGCTTCGCCCAGGGCGAGCACGGGAATGTCGACCGCCGAGCGGGCCTCATACAGCCCGGCATCCTGAAAATGGCCGACAATGAAGGCGTCATAACCTTCGCGTTCGGCGGTGATGGCATGGGAAATCATCTCGCGGGCACACCGAAATTCCACCAGAGGATGAGCGTAGGAATCAAACGGCGTTATCCCTATGACTTCGACCTGCGTGCCTTCATCGACGATATCGGCCAGGTGTTGGCGTAGATTGTCCCAATAGGTCCCGCCATTCTCGTAATCGACATAGCTTTGATAGCAAATCCGGATCGGCGCCATCGGTTGTCTCCCCTTATGGCAATCCACGGGCTGCCGGCAGTGATCCCGCCAACGTTAGCACAATCCTCCCGCTAGTCGATGGTGACCGGTTCTGATAAGAGAAAAATTTGACTGATTTAAGCCAAACGCATCGCGCCGCCTGCCGCAAGGATTTGCCGTGCCTGTTCCGACACCGTTGCCGATGATGCAGGTAGCGGTTGGCACCCTGATCGGCAGCGTGGCGACAACGGCGGCGGACCAGGCCAGCCCCGACGGTTGCCGGGCCGCCTTCGGCTCCATCGCCGACACGGCGGTGCGGACATTCCTGATTTATCCGTGCGTCCGGGACTGCAAACCCCGCCCGTGATACGATTGAGAGGTTCGCAGTCCGGCGGATTGGAGGGATTTCAACAACATGAAACCGACCACACGATTACGGCAGCTTCTCGCCACCGCGCAACCGCTGCTTATTCCCGGCGCCTATGACGGCGCCTCCGCCCGCGTGGTGCACGCCCTGGGTCACCAGGCCGTGTATCTGACCGGCTTTGGCATGGAGGCATCAATCCTTGGCATGCCGGATATCGGCCTTGCCTCCCAGGCCGAAATCGTCGGTCACGCGGGCCATATTGCCGCTGCCGTGCCGATCCCCGTGCTTTCGGATGCGGACACCGGTTATGGCGGCCTGACCAACGTCCACCGCACCGTCCGCGAATTCGAACGCGCCGGAATTGCCGGCATCCATATCGAAGATCAGGCCCTGCCAAAGCGCTGCGGCGGCATGGCCGGGCGCACGGTTGTGCCCACGGCCGAGATGGTGGCCCGCCTGAAGGCCGCGCTGGGCGCACGGCGTGACCCGGATTTCGTTATCATTGCGCGCACGGATGCCAAGGCCGAGCATGGCCTGGATGGGGTGATAGCGCGGTTGAACAGCTATTTTGCCGCCGGCGCGGATCTGGCGATGATCGCCGAGCCGTTCGAGGTTGGCGAATTGCGCCGCCTGTGCAGTGAAATCAACGGACCTCTGGCCATGGTTGGCGGCTGCGCCGAGTGGCCGGAAAGCATGCTGTCGCGTGATGAATTTGCCGAACTGGGGGTCAAATTGGTGCTGTATGCGGTCACCGGCCTGGGCGCGGCGCTAAAGGCCCAGATGGCGGTCTATGGCGATCTGCTTGCCAACGGGCGTCTCGGCCCGGCCAGCGAGGCCGCCTTGATGCCCCTGGCAAGCCTGAGCGACCTGATGGGCTTGTCCGAATGGAACGAGATCGAGGCCGCGGCCCTGAAAGCCCGCGATTGACCACGGACCGCGGCAACCGGAGCGATGGGTCCGGCTTGAGCCGCCAGCATCATGAAAATAATGGCGCGCCCGGGAAGATTCGAACTCCCAACCTCCTGATCCGTAGTTATAACGTACCGCACATTATGGCGTTTTATAAATAATAAGAATATCGCCAATTTTAGCAGTTTTCCCTTTATTTATAGGCGCAAACCCCCTAATCTACCTCTATATTAAAACACTGTATGGGATGCACAAATAAGGACTTTCCCTTATTTTTTGCAAGCGAGGTAAAAATGGCGGTACGGCAAACCACACGGCTAACCAAAGCCCGAATTGAAAAGTTTCCAGCGCCCGATCCCAGCGGCAAACCCCGCTTGCACTGGGACGTAGACCTCCGAGGTTTTGGCGTTCTTTGCTCTGGCAAATCCACCGCCAAAAGCTTCGTCGTCCAGGTTGAAAACCCTGCTAAGATTCCGCGCCGGACAATGGATCGACTCGACCGGATGCCAAGGGATTATTCGTTGGACGAAGTGCGCGAAAAGGCTAAGGACTGGCTTCGCCAGTTGGCCCAGGGCATCGACCCGCAGGGGAAAAAGGCGGCAGGTGCAATCCGCACGTTGAGCGATGCGCTGGCATCATATCTGGAATTGAGGAACGGGCTGCGGCCAGCCACGGTCCGCAACTACGAGCGGACCGTGAGTTTGTACTTCGCCGATTGGCAGGACCGCCCGCTGCGCGCCCTCTCGCGGGAAATGATCGAGGCGCGGCATCGCGAGATTACGGCGGGCGTACCAGCGGGCCGGTACACGAAGGCGCGTCACGGCAAAGCCGTTGATGGCCACGCGACCGCAAACGGTGCGATTCGCGTTCTTCGCCTGCTCTACAACCATGCGATCGACCGAGACGATTCCCTGGGCCGGAACCCGGTCCGGCTGGCACGGGGCCAATGGCACCGCAGCAAGCGGCGCACCGGGATCGTCAAAACCACTGAACTCCCGGCATTTTGGGAGGCACTCAACAATCTCGAAAATCCGATCCATCGAGATTACATCAAACTCGTTTTGTTGACGGGCTTGCGGCGACGCGAGGCGACCGGGCTAACCTGGGCCGAAATTGATTTTGCTGAAAAAATGATCCGGCTGCCGGGGTCGAGGACCAAGACCCACGAGGCGTTGGACTTGCCCATGAGCGATTTGGCTTTTGGCATTCTTGTCGCTCGCCGCGCTATCGGATTCGACGGCCCATTTGTTTTTTCATCGGGTAGCAAAACGGGGCATCTGGAGGAACCGAGATTCGCGTTGGGTCGGGTCGCAGATGCCACGGGCATACAGGTGACGGTCCACGATTTGCGACGGACCTATATCAGCGTGGCGGAAAGCTGCCAAATTTCGCTTTTTTACATCAAAAAGTTGGTCAATCATTCCACCGGCGATGTGACGCTCGGATATGTCGTGATGGAGGCGGACCAGCTGCGGGAAGCCGCGCAACTGGTCGCTGATCGGTTCAAACTGTTGATTGGCATAGAGCCGCCAGCCGCCGAGAACGTCATCCCGATTTCCCAGTAATCGGGACGTTTTGAACAGTATCCAAGAATCTAATGATGTAAAGATTCCAATATAATTTAATTTTCAAACAAAATGATTGTATTTACAGAAAACAAGCACTATACTAATTCTGTACTCGAAGAAAACGCTATTGCGCCAGTCGCAATCCCAGGGTGGAAGTCCCTCCGAGCAACGGCCCCGATGGGGTGACGGTCCCGCGGCCTAGGCGCGGAACACGGTCGGCGCTGCAACGCAACGGTGTCGCCTGTGAGAAACGTTAGATGACCTAAATTTGCGCGAATTGTTGTCGATGCCTCCGAGCATCGATTGCTGATTGCAAAAGAGGTTGCTAATGGTTTCTCAAGAGACGAGTCTACGAAAGCACCATCTCGACCGCCGCGCCGCCAGTCTGATCGCCGCCGGCGAAGGCCCGGCCGACGACCTGTT
>JAQBYC010000164.1 GCA_027623205.1 Pseudomonadota bacterium
AACTGACCCGTCATGCCGTGCCATCCGTTCTTGCCGGTACGGCTGTCTTGGAAAACATCCCCGGCAACCTCGGTCAGGCCAATGGCATCGTCAAGCTCCCGATAGGCGAGCAATCCGGCGTCCGACGTGACCTTGGAACCGTGGAATTCAAGCTTCAGGCGGCGGTCGAAATCGACCCGAAGTCCGTCCCGTTTCGATTCACCCATCGGGTGTGCCATGTGAACCACTCCGTTAACGCCTCAACATATTGATTCTTATAGCAGAATCTGCATCTCGCAGCATCAAATATCGAGTTCACTTGGGAAATGGGGGATCAAAGAGCATTGGAATTATTCCGCCTTAGGAGCAAAACTTCACCTATAGGTTGAATAATAATTATCAGACGCACTGTGGCCAACGCCGGGATATACTCTATGCTGCGGTTCTCCGGGCCGCCTGTCTACCAGCAATAGGCTCGGATGGACCCAGCCATGGATCGCGGCAAAACGTTTGATCCGTGCTTATGGCCCCGCGGCGTTCCTGTCCGGACATGCATTTGCGGCTGAAGGTTAGCGCAATTGTCAATTAATTAGAGTCGCAAAAGCGACCTAAATGATTGGTTTAATTGTGCCTATTCAAACAATCCGAGCGCATTTGGTTTAAATGGGCTCTGGGTTCGACCAGCGATAAATTGACTTAAACACAAGGAGTTTTTTGTGCAAACCCTAGTGGCTGAAACAGCCGAAGACGTATCGAAAATTGCATTTGGTTTCATGGCGTCAAAATCATTATTCGCCGCCCTTCATATAGACCTTTTCTCCTATCTCTCGAACCAGCCCAAAAGCGAGCAGGAGCTTGCCACGGCAGCCGATGTACCCCTCAACCGCATCACCACCATGACAACCGCGCTGCGCAGCCTGGGGCTGTTGGTACGCAAAGAGGGCAAGCTGGCCAACGCACCGGCCTCGGAAGCCTTCCTGGTAAAGGGCGCGAAGTACGACTTCGGCGACTATCTGCGCTATCAGATCGACGGACAAATGTATCCGGTACTGCAGCAGTTGAACGATGCGGTGGACGGCAGTCTGGATCGGGATTCGGTGGCGTCCTACGCCAATTGGATGTCCGATCCTGAGCAGGCGCGGATCTATAGCCAGGCCCAGCATGCCGGTTCGTTGGGCCCCGGCGGCACCATCGCCCGCCTGGTGGATCTCTCCGATGCCCGTTCGTTGCTGGACGTGGGCGGCGGGACGGGCGCCATGACCATTAGTCTTTGCAAGGCAAACCCGGAGCTGACAGCGACCATCATCGACTTCCCCAATGTTTCCGAGATCGGCTGGGAGTATATAACAGAGGCGGGATTGGTCGACCGGGTCCGGTATATTCCGGCCAACGCACTGCAATGCGAATGGCCAACCGGCCGCTGCGCGGTGCTGATGTCCTATCTGTTCAGCGGCGTTCCCGAAGCTTCCATCTAATCACTGATCGAGGATGCCTTCACCACGCTACGTCCGGGGGGCAGGTTGATGGTGCACGATTTCATGGTCGATGCCGAGAGCGCATCGCCGCGGCTCGCGGCGCTGTGGCACATGCAGCACATGGCATTCACGCCGGAGGCAGCTTCGCTAACTTCAAAACGCATCATGGCGGCGATGGCGGCAGCCGGCTTTGTCGAGCTTACCGAGGCCGAAGTGATCCCTGACATGACCCGGATTGTCCATGCCCGCAGGCCGGCGTGATTTGCCCACCGATTGGTACGATAGTCATTGGTTCGCCGTGGCACCTGTTCCGGAAAATTCTCTATGATGTCCGGCGTTGCAGCAACAGGGTCGTGGCATAGCCGAAGGCCAGACCCCAGAATGGTGCGCCGACGTTCAGGATGGCGACGCCGGACAGGGTGACCAGAAAGCTGACCAGGGCGCCCAGCGCGTGGGGTCCATTGAAGGCCGTTGTGAAGGCGCTTTGCAACACCCCCAGCATGGCCAGGCCGCCCAGCAGGTTGATGAAAACCGCCGGCAGGACCAGGCCCAGGCCGGTGGTAAACGGCGAGAACAGGCCGAAGGCGATGGCCAGCAGGCCGAACAGGACGCCGGCCATATAACGCTGTTCCCTGGCGCCGGAGGTGTTCAGGATCGCATTCGCCGGCCCGGTCACACAGGTCGGGACCGAGCCGAATATACCGAACAGCAGGCTGCCCAGGCCGCAGGTCACGGTCAGGCTGTTTTCGGGCGGCTCGAACCCGGCCTGGCGCAGTATGACGAAACCCTGGGCGTTCTGGGCCGCGATCACCGTTACCGCCAGGGGCACCACCAGTTCACCCAGGGCCCGCAGGCTGAACACCGGGGTGTACAAGATGGGCTCGGCCAGGGCCAGGGACGGCATCTCCACCCCCTTCATCTGCCCTGAAAAGATGATGGCGATGGTACCCGCCGCCAAGGCGCAGAGCACCGGCGGCAGGACCCGCCCCAGGCGGGGGATCGCCGTGGGAATGGCGAAAGCGGCCACCATCGCCACCGCCATCACCGTGGCCTCTGCAAATGCCGAGATGATGTTCAGGCCAAAGGGCAGGAAAACGCCTGCCACCATGGCCATGACAATGGGCATGGGGATGGCCGCCATGATGCGGCGCACCAGCCCGGTGATGCCCAGAAAGGCAATGAACAGGCCACAGACCAGATAGGCCCCGATCACCTCGGCAAAGCTCAGATGCTGCAGGGCGCCGCCGATCAGCACCGCACCGGGTATGGTCCACATAATGGCGATCGGCTGGCGAAACAGATAGGAAAAGCCCATGGTCAAAAGGCCGCCAAAAACAAAGGCGGAGAAGACCCAGGAACTGATATCTTCCGGCCGCAAACCCCCTTGCCGGCCCACGGCCAGAATAATCACCACAGGGCCGGAAATGGCGAACAGCCAAGCCACCAGGGCGTTGACCAGGTTATGGCGGTTGACGCCGGCCAGACTCTCTCTCAGGCCCGGCAAGGGTCGTGGCGGTAGCTCCAGAATGGCCATGGCCCGTGATCTAGCCCATTGCGATTATGCCCGGCGGGCAGATGCCGTCCCGCAGCGGCCTCTATTCGGCGACGATGGGGTTGGACAGGATGCCGATGCCCTCGATCTCGACCTCGCAGACATCGCCGTCCTTCATCCAGACCGGCGGTTTACGGGCGGCACCGACACCGGGCGGGGTGCCCATGATGATCACATCGCCCGCGCACAGGGTCATCACCTCGGTCAGGGTGGCGATCACCGTCGGCACATCGAAGATATGCTGCTTGGTCGATGAATCCTGCAGCGTCTCGCCGTTCAGGCGGCATTGAATGCGCAGGTCGTCGACCCCATCGGGCAGTTCGTCAGGGGTTACCAGCTCTGGGCCAAAACCGCCCGAGGCGTCAAAATTCTTGCCCATGGTCCATTGCGGTGACTTGAACTGATAGCTGCGGATGGAACCGTCGTTGAAGCAGGCATAGCCGGCGACATGATCCAGCGCCTTGTCCTTGGCGATATGCCGGCCGCCCTGGCCGATGATGACCGCCAGTTCGGCCTCGTAATCAAAGTCGGACGCGGCCTTGGGCAGGATCATCGGCGCGTTGTGGGCCGCCAGGGAGGTGGCCGCACGGATAAAGATGATGGGGTAGTCCGGGATCGGATTGTTGGTCTCGATGGCGTGGTCACGGTAGTTCAGGCCACAGCAAAAAATTGTCGGCGGGTTGGTCACCACGGGCAGATAGGTCACGCCGGCGGCGGGGACCAGGGCATCGCCACTGGCCGCCTGGGCCGCCTGGGCCGCCTGTTTCGCCTTGTCCAGGGCGCCGGCCGCCAGCAGGGAAACCATATCCCGCGGCAGCTCCGGCGCCGCCTTGGACAGATCCACATAATTATCGCCCTTGCGGACAGCCAGGGTGGGGGTGCCGTTATGGTTGATGGTGGCGATGCGCATGATTTCGATCCGTCCTGTTTATAAGCGATGATTGTTGCCGGCAATTTACGACGTTGCCGCGCCTCTGCCTAGGGTGTGTATTATTATATCATCCCGGTAGACAGGGGCCGGTCCGTTGGCTCTAATGGCCCTTCTATCAAACAGGGCGGGAGAATATCTCATGGAAGTCGGCGTACTGATTTTTGCCACGGATTATACTATTCGCACGGACGAACTGGCCATTGCCCTGGAAGAGCGCGGCTTTGAATCCCTGTTCCTGCCGGAGCATACCCACATTCCCGCCTCGCGCATTTCGCCCTGGCCCGGCGGCGCGGATCTGCCCAAGGATTATTGGCATACCCATGACCCCTTCGTGGCCCTGTCCTATGCGGCGGCGGTGACCAAGAACCTGAAACTGGGCACCGGCATCTGCCTGCTGGCGCAGCGGGAGGCGATCGTCACCGCCAAATCCGTTGCCAGCCTGGATATGATGTCCAATGGCCGCTTCATCTTTGGCATCGGCGGCGGCTGGAACGTGGAAGAGATGGAAGACCACGGCGTGACGTACAAGACCCGCTTCGCGCAGATGCGCGAGCAGGTGCTGGCCATGAAGGCGCTATGGACAGAGGAGGAGGCCGCCTATCGCGGCGACTATGTCAATTTCGATGCCTCCTGGGCCTATCCCAAGCCTGTGCAGAAGCCCCACGCCCCGGTGATCCTGGGCGGCGAGACGGATTATACCCTGCGCCGCGTGGTGGATTATTGCGAGGGCTGGCTGCCCCGCGCCCGGCATGGTTTCGATGCGGCCGAGAACATGGCGCGGCTGAAAATATTCGCCGACGAGGCCGGACGCGACGCCGCGGAGCTGTCGGTCAGCGTGTTTGGCGCCCCGGCCGATGCCGGCGTGTTGGCGGGCTATGCCGAGGCCGGCATTACCCGGGCCCTGCTGACCCTGCCGTCGGCGCCGCGCGACGAGGTCATGGGGCTGCTGGATAAGTACGCGTCCCTGACGGCCTGATGCGGATAATGACAAGGAGATAGCCATGGCACTGTATGAATTGCGCACCTATCAGGTTTATGTGGGTCAACTGGGCGAGGCCGTGCGGGTCTACAAGGAATTTGGCTGGCCGGCGCTGGAAAAGGGCGGTTTTGACGCCAAGCTGGTGGGCTATTTCACCTCCGACACCGGCGGCTTGAACCAGTTGGTGCATCTGTGGAAATTTGCTGACGATGGCGACCGCCGTAAGCATTGGGGCAGTCTGTTCCAGGACGATGACTTCATGGCCTTCGCGGCCATGATCCGGCCCCTGGTGATGACGCAGACAAACCAGCTGTTGAACGCAGCACCCTGGGGCCCGCACCCCTGAACGGGGGGACCATGCCGCGCCAGATCTTCGATTTGAGCGGCCGGGTGGCGCTGGTGACCGGGTCCACCATGGGCCTGGGCGTGGCCACGGCGCGGGTGCTGGCCGAACACGGCGCCCATGTGGTGATTTCCAGCCGCAAGCAGGATGCCTGTGACGCCGTTGCCGCCGGCTTCCGTGACCAGGGATTGAGCGCCGAGGGCCGCGCCTGCAATATTGGCGACGGCGCGGCGATCGAGGCCATGTACCAGCATCTGGCTGCACAACACGGCCGCCTCGATATCCTCGTCAACAATGCCGTGCTCAGCCCCTGGCGCACGATCCTCGATACCGATCCGGGTCTGTTGAAGAAGGCGCTGGAGGTCAATGTCGGCGGCTATTGGCAGATGTCGGTGGGGGCGGTACAGCTCATGCGGCAAGCTGCTATGGGAAAAGCCAGCGGCGGCAGCATCGTCAATATCTCGTCGACCGCGGCCCGGCATGCGACGCCCATGCTGGCGCTGTATTCCACCTTCAAGGCATCACTGGACGGCATGACCCGGGCGTTCGCGCTGGAATTCGGTCAATTCGGCGTCCGGGTCAATACCGTTCTGCCGGGCCTGTTCGATACCACCCTGGCCGATGCCTTCGGTGACGAAGGCAAACAACGGGCCATCGCGCAAACCCCTCTGGGCCGTCTGGGCGAGCCCAGGGAAATCGGTTACGCGGTGCTGTATTTGGCCTCGGACGCCGGCGCCTATGTCACCGGCACCAGCCTGGTGATCGACGGCGGCCGCACCGTTTCCATTGGCTAGACCGATTTAGTGACTCGACGTAAGTCTGAAAAAATCTAGGCTGGGGCTGAGAAATCCTGGTCGGTGACGTTGAAGCCGTAGAGCCACAAATGCGCCGCGCGGTGCTTGCGCATGCGCGCCAGCAGATCGGGGATGTCCGCGTTGTGGAAAAACTGGATGTTGTCCCGGGACATCTGCTGCACCGTCGCCGTGCGGTCCCGCCGCAAATCTTCATAACGTTGCAAGGCCTTTGCGGGGTCTGCCCCGTGCGCCGTTGCGCCCACCGCAAGACATTGCGCCAGGGTATAGGCGTCCTCGATCGCCATGACTGCGCCCTGGGCCATGAAGGGCAGCATAGGATGACAGGCGTCTCCCAGCAGGGTCACCCGGCCCGCGCGCCAGCGCGGCATGGGGTCGCGATCGAACAGGCCCCAGCGAAAGCAGCTTTCCGCCTGACGCATCAGGATCTGGACATCCTCGTGCCAGTTCTGGAAGTCGGCCAGAAAGTTTGCCTTGGCGCCCTCGCTCGACCAGGATTCGGCCTGCCACTCGTCCTGTTCGATGATCCCGACGCAATTCACCAATTCGCCCCGGCGCACGTAGTAATGCACGAAATGACCGCCCCGGCCGATCCAGTTCGAACTAACGGGACGGATATGACCGGGGGGCAGGGCGCCAACGGGCACCGTGGCGCGCCAGGCGACGCAGCCGGTAAAGCGCGGCGCGTCCGGCCCGAATAATTGCGCGCGGATGGCCGAGTGGATGCCGTCGCAGCCGACCAGCACATCGCCGGAGAAACTTTCACCCGCCTCGGTCATGACCGTTACGCCGTTGTCCAATTGGCTGAAACCCGTCACCTTGGCGCCCAGATGGACCGACCCGGGTGCGACCGCCGCCAGCGCCGCCGCCAGCACCTGGTGAAAATCGGCGCGGTGGAGGTGGAAATAGGGGAAGCCAAAGGCTTCTTCGCTGGCCTGGCCCAGGGGCCGGGAACTCAAGGTTTCACCGCTTCGCCAATGGCGCATCTCGCCCCGTTCCGGCTTGAAGGCGATCGCCTGCAGCGCCTCGGCCAGACCAAGGTGATACAGCACCCGCGCCCCGTTGGCGCTGATCTGTACCCCGGCGCCCACCTCGCCCAGGGCCTTCGCCTGCTCCAGCACGGTGACATTGAAGCCCGCCCGCGCCAGGCACAACGCCAAGGTCAGGCCGCCAAGGCCGGCGCCGGCAACAATGATGGTTCCACGATTTTCAGTCATCACCCAATGTTACACCATTGGTTTTACCGGCCAGGGAAATTCTGAACGAACAGCACGAAATTCTGATAACATTGCTGGTTCCTGAAGATGGAGGCCATGATGACACCGACGCCGACCGAGCCAGGCCCGCCCCTCGTCACGGGCGCCCACCACGCCGCCTTCCGCTGCCGCAATGCCGAACAGACCCGCGCCTTTTATGAAGACGTGCTGGGTTTTCCCATGGTTCAGGCCCTGGATATCGCCGAGCATCCGACCACCGGCGAGGCCTTGCGCTATATGCATGTCTTTTTCGATATTGGCGGCCACGGCGAGGGGGCGCCCAACTACATTGCCTTTTTCGAGGTGGCCGATGATGCGGGCAGCGCGCCGGCCTTTGAATTCAAGCGGCAATGGGGCATGGACCTGCATTTCGCCATGGGCGTGGCGGATCATGCGGCCCTGTCGATCTGGCGGGAAAACCTGACCGCCAAGGGCGTCGAAGTCGAGGGGCCGATCGATCACGGTGTCTTCAGCTCAATCTATTTTCACGATCCCAACGGCTACCGTCTGGAATTCGCGGCCAGCGATCAACCCCAGGCCGAGCGCTTCGTGCGCGATGGCCGGCAAGCCCATGCCGTCCTGCGAAATTGGCTAGGGCCTGTTGAGATTCAGGATTCACACGGACTCTGAAATGTGATTCAAGCTTCCTTTTGCAGGAGGTTTGGATGCGTAAAGAGCGTTTTGTTATCACTGACCGTCAATGGGAACTGATGG
>JAQBYC010000165.1 GCA_027623205.1 Pseudomonadota bacterium
CGCTCTTGGGATCATAATCCTGTGGGTGGTCGGGAGGGGGAGCGGGTGGCTCGACGACTCGATGAATATCGAAAATGGTCTAGATGCGAGCGTGGGAACATTGTCCTGCTCATGGAGCATGCGAGAGTTCCCCTCAGCCATGCGCCCCGCCTGCAGACATGTGCGCTCGCGAGCCAACCTTTTCACGAACATTTTTTTCCGACCGCACCCCTACTGGTAAGAAAACACCAACGACAAGGCCAACAACACGGCGGCCCAGAGGACCATGCTGCCGGTGGGCCAGGTCCGCGCCAGGATACCGTGGGGGCCGTGGCTGCGGAAAATCCGCGCGACCAACTGGGTCAGGCGCTTTTCGCCGTCTTCAAAGGCTGCGGCATGGGCCGTCGCCGAGCGGTCAACCAATTCTCTAGCGGCGATACGGAATAGCTTGCGGTACAGCCAGTCGAAATCCAGGGTGATAGTCAGCGTCCGCTTCATGTAGGGCAGCATGACAAAAAAGGCCAAGCCGGAGAACAGCAACAACTGCAACATGGCGACCACATGGCCGGTGGTGTATGGTACGTAATCCACCGGGTAAGGCAGGATCGCGTACAAAGGATCGGGATAGACACCCAGACCGATGCACAGGGCGGCGAATAGGCTCATGGACAGCTTCATGCTCCACGGCGGCTCGGACGGCCGCAGGCCGGAATCTTTCTGAAAAAAGACATACCAGGGATATTTGATGCCCGCGTGCAGGAAGACCCCCGCCGAGGCCGCTGCCAAGCCCATCCAGACCCACAGCATATGTTGATCCGCGGCCCCCTGGGCGATCATGGATTTCGAGATGAAGCCGGAGGTAAAGGGGAAGGACGAAATCGCCAGGGCGCCAACAATGCCCATCAGGGCCGTATAGGGCATGCACTTAAACAAGCCGCCCAGATCGGTACAGCGGCGCACGCCTCCCGTCATCAACAGCACTGATCCCGCCGACATCAGCAGCAATGCCTTATAGATAATATGGGTGAAGGCATGGGCGGCGGCGCCATTCAGGGTCAACTCTGTGCCGATGCCGATGCCGACCACCATGAAACCGACCTGGTTAATGATGGAATACGATAGGATCCGCCGCATGTCATTTTCCAGCAGGGCATAGATGATTCCGTAAAAAATCATATAGGTCCCGATGGGGATCAGAATCTCGGAGCCGGGAAAGCCACGCAGTAATACATAAACCGCCGTTTTGGTCGTGAAGGCGGACAGAAAGACCATACCGGACCAGGATGCCTCCGGGTAGGCATCAGGCAGCCACGACGAAAACGGCGGCGCCCCGGCGTTGATCAGAAACCCGACCAGAATCATCCAAGTGGCCAGATTATCCGCCTGCATGGGCCCGAATTCGATAGATCCGGTTTGCATCACATGGCCGACAATGCCCGCCATCAGAACAACGCCGCCGAACAGATGCATCAGGATGTAACGCATGGAGGCACGGTAGGCCGCAGCACTGCCGGCAGACCAGATCACGGCGGTGGAGGCCACGGCCATAATCTCCCAAAATAGGAACATGGTTATCATGTCGCCGGCGAACGTTACGCCTACCGCCCCTCCCGCATAGACAAAGGCGGCCGGCAATTCCAATTTGCTGCCCTGGCGCAGGCCGAACAGGGTGCCGGTAAATGTCATGATGGTGAAGATGGTGGCGAACAGACGGCTCAGACGATCGCCTTCAACCGGCGTCAGCAGATATTCCATGAACGGAAGGGTCATGACATTGCCGTCCGGCACCAGCCAGACTGCCCATAAGGTCAGCAACGGCACGGCCAGGGCCACGACCTGGCGCGCCACGCCGACCAGGAACGGCAGGGCAATGGCGCCCGCGAACAGGATCAGGGCGGGGGGAAATGTTACAGCCTCAATCACGGTCGTAATAATCCTCCCCCCGTTTCAAATAGACGCCCAGCAGCTTGGCGCCCAGAACCATGGCGACACAGGCCGAAAAGCCGTAAAAAGCATGGAAGCCAAACCAGCCATCCACGGTGAAATAGGCATGGGGGTGATAGCCGAACTCCGCCCCCAACAGCAGAGCCAGCAGCACCCAGCCGCCGCGCCAAAGCTTGGCAATGGTCTCGGGCCGCTCCAACCAGTGTTTCTCGTCCACCATCCCGCCCTTTCCTAGCGCCCAACCAATAAACCGGCCAGTTCCAGCGCCGACCCTGGAAACAGGAATAATAATACGGTCCCTGCCGCCGTGGCCACCAGAGCCAGCAGGATAGGCAACGGGGCCTCGCCATGACCATGGCTCGACCCGCCATCGGTCTGCGGTTTTAGGAAGGCGGCGTAGATGATTGGCAGAAAATAGGCGGCGTTCAACAGCGTGGACAGCACGATGACCACAACCGCGAAGAATTGTTCCGCTTCGAATGCGCCCAGCAACATGTACCATTTGGATATGAAGCCCGCCGCCGGCGGCAGTCCGATCATGGAAATAGCGCCAATGGCAAAAGCCCCCATGGTCCAGGGCATGCGTCGCCCGATACCAGCCAACTCACTGACCTTGGTCTTATGGGCGGCGGTATAGATTGCGCCGGCGGCCATGAACAGGGTGATCTTGCCAAAGGCATGGACTGCGATATGCAAGGCTGCGCCCATGGTCGACAAGGGCGAGAGGATCAGGGCTGCCATGATGACATACGAGAGTTGGCTGACCGTCGAATAGGCCAATCGCCGTTTCAGATTATCCTGGCGCAGGGCAATTATGGAGGCCGTCAGAATGGTGAAACCGGCCAGATACAGGGCCACATCGGCCATGGCCAGTTCACGCAAATAATCCAGCCCAAAGATATAGACTGTGACCTTGACCACCGTGAAGACGCCGGCCTTGACCACGGCTACCGCGTGCAAAAGGGCGCTGACCGGGGTCGGAGCCACCATGGCCGCCGGCAGCCAGCGGTGCATGGGCATAAGAGCCGCCTTGCCGATCCCGTAGAGATACAACAGCAGCAGAATACCGCCGATCACCGGCCCCACCTTGCCCGCCATGATGCCGCCGGTGGTGAAGGTAACGCTGCCCGTAAGGACCCAGGTGGCGATGATCGCCGGTAATAATAGCCCCACCGAACTACCCAGCAGTATCCCCAGGTAGGTGCGGCCCGCTTGCCGGGCCTCGGCATTCTTATGATGGGTGACCAGGGGATAGGTGGATAGGGTCAGGGCCTCGTAACAGACGAACAGGGTGAATAGGTTCTCGGCAAAGGCCAAGCCAATGCTAGCGGCAATGGCAATGGCGAAACAGACATAAAAGCGGGTCTGGCGCGGCTCGTTATTGCCGCGCATATAGCCAATGGAAAAGACCGAGTTGACGATCCACAGAAAGGACGCGACGCAGGCGAAAATCATGCCCAGAGGTTCCACCGAAAACGCGATATTCAGGCCCGGCACCGGCGCCCCCAACGCCACGCGTACGGGCAGGCCGGCCAGGACCAACGGCAGAATCGCCAGCACAACCAGCAACAGGGCGGCCGCAATGGTCAGGGTGACCGCCTCGCGCCGGTTGGGGCGGTTGCCGACGATCCAAATCAACGGCGCCGCCAACAAGGGCAGGCCCAAGGCCAGGATGATGAGGGCCGCGCCGGTCACTACATCTGCCCCCGTAGCAACAGGGCTGCCGCGCTTTCCGCCATCGCTACCGGCAGCCGGGTATCCAGACCGAAATAGATATTCAAGCCCGCCAGTAGCAGGGTCGGCAGCAGCATGGACAGGGGCGCTTCGCCCACGTCTTCGCGGCCAGCCGGCGGGGCCTTGAAATACATCGCTTCCACAAGCCGCCAGACATAGACCAGGGCCAGCAGGGAGCTTGCCGCGATCAGGATAACCAGCCACCACAAATCAGCCTGCAAGGCCGCCTGGACGAGATACCATTTAGAGATGAAGCCCGCGGTCAGGGGCACGCCCAACAGGCTCAGCCCGGCGGCTACGATGGCCGTCATGGTCCAGGGCATCTGCCGGCCCAGGCCTGCAAAATGTTCGATCCGGGTGGAGCCGATGCGATAGAAAATACAGCCCATGGCACAGAACAGCGCTGCTTTCATCAGGCCGTGATTAAAGATATGAATCAGCGCGGCGGAGATGCCGGCGGAGGAAGCCAGGCTGATGGCCAGGGTGATATAGCCGATCTGGGCGATGGAAGAATATGCCAGCATGCGTTTGACATCGCGCTGAAATATGGCGCTGAACGAGCCGGCGAACATGGCAATGACCGCCAGCACCAGCAACACCCAATGCAAGGGCAGGTTCAGGAAGGCAAAATTGGCGCCGAATATCGTAAAAGTGAAGCGCAGCAGAACGTACAGCGATACTTTGGTCGCGGTCGCCGCGATAAAGGCGGAAACGGCGGAGGGTGCGGAGGCATAAGCGTTGGGCAGCCACAGATGCAGGGGAAACAAAGCTGCTTTCAAGGCCAGGCCAACGGTAATGAAGGCCATGGCGGCCGCCACCGGGCGGCTGTCTTGAATGGCGGGGATGCGGGCCTGCAGGTCGGCCATGTTCAGGGTGCCGGTCATCATGTACAGCAGACCGACGCCGATCAGGAAAAAGGTCGCCCCGATGGTGCCCATGATCAGATACTGAAACGCCGCCGTCAGGGCCTTACGATGGCCACCCATGGCGATCAGGGCGTAGCTGGACAGGGACGAAATTTCCAGAAAGACAAAGACGTTGAAGGCATCCCCCGTCACCGCGATGCCCAACAGCCCGGTCAGGCACAGGATGAACATGCAGTAGAACAAATGTTGGCTGCCCGGCCGGATTTCCCTGGCCACGCTGGCCGGGCAAAAGGCAAGCACCACGGTGGCGATGGCGGATACCAGCAACAGGATAAGGGCATTCGCCGTATCGACCACATATTCGATGCCCCAGGGTGGGGCCCAGCCACCCATGTGGTAGCTGATGGTGCCATTGTGAAAGGTCAGGTAGGCCAGGGCGGCGGCGGTCGCGGTAGCGGCAACGGCGGCGGTGAAGGCGATGATCCAGGCCAGCCCGGCCCGTCCCGCCAACAGGCACAAGGGGGCCGCGGCCAAAGGCACCACTACCTGCAGGGCCGGCAAATGGGCCAGCAAATCGCCGATCAAGCCGCTCACGTTTCGCCGTCCGCCAGGTCCAACTCGTCTTCCTCGATGGTGCCATAGCTCTCGCGAATGCGCACGACCAGGCCCAGGCCCAGGGCCGTGGTGGCGACACCGACCACGATGGCGGTCAGGATCAAGACATGAGGGATTGGGTTGGAATAAACTTGAAAGCGGTCATCCAGGATCGGCGCCGTACCGCCCGTAACCTTGCCCATGGAGATGTAGAGCAGGAAGACCGAGGTTTGAAAAATGTTCAAACCGACCAGCTTTTTCACCAGATTGCCACGCGCCACGACAGTGTAAAAGCCGACCATCATTAGAAATATGGCAATCCAGTAATTGTAATGATCCAGAATGACCTGCAGCATCTATCGATCCCGCCCGGCGAAAAGGAAAAAGATCGTGATCATGGTGGCCGCCACCGTGGTGCCGACGCCAAATTCAATCACCATGATGCCCAGATGTTGTCCCGCCACCGGGTCGGCGCGCAGCACGCTATAATCCAGAAAATTACCGCCGCCGAACAGGCCGGCGTAACCTGTGCCGGCATAAAGCAAAACGCCCGCGGCAATCAGGCGGGTGACCACCGCCGGCGGCGCTACTTTGCGGACGTTTTCCAGGCCAAAGATAAGGCCATACAGAATAAAGGCCGAGGCAAAGATTACGCCGGCCTGAAAGCCGCCACCCGGCCCGAAGTCGCCGTGGAATTGCACATACAAGGCGAACAGCATGATGAACGGGATCAGCAGTTTGGAGATGATACGCAGTACCCGATGATGCCTCATGCCGCGCCCCCGCGCGTATCACGATCATCATCGTCACCGCTATCGGCATTGCCGGCGTCGTCCGCCGGCTCCCGCTTGATCCCGGCATCATCGCCCTTGCGGCCGCCCAGCAACAGCATCACCGCCACGCCAGCAGTGAAAATTACCGTCACCTCGCCCAGAGTATCATAGCCGCGGTAACTGGCCAGGATCGAGGTCACTACATTGGGCAGTCCCACTTCGGCGAAACTGTTCTTCAGATAATGCGGCGCCACATGCAGGTTTACGGGCGCATTCGCATCGCCGAAAGCCGGCATCTCGAAAGTGGCATAGAACAATGCCGCGCCGGTCAAAGTCACCACCACCAACGGCAATATGGGCGTTCGTGCCGGTAATCTCTCGCGCTCTCCGGTTAGCGCCAGAACCGCCATCATCAATACAGTCGATATACCCGCGCCGACGGCCGCCTCGGTAAAGGCCACATCAACGGCATCCAGGGACACGAACATGGAAGCCGCCAGCAAGCTGTAGATACCCGACAGCATGACCACGGCGAACAGACTGCGCAGGCGCAATATGGCGAATGCCGTAGCGCCCATGAAGGTCAGCAGGATTATATCGATCAGGGTAATGATCATGTCCCACCGTCCTGGCCTGGCGCGCCGCCGCCAGATTTCGGCGTCTGCCAGGGCCGCAACCCCGCCGCCAAGGCCGCCCGCGCCGTGGCATGGCTCGCCGTGGGAGAGGTAAACAGCAGGAAAGCCGCGATGATCAACAATTTGACGGCAACAATCCAGGCCTCCGCCTGTAACAGCAATCCCAACAGGATCAGCCCCGCGCCCATGGTGTCGGTCAGGCCGGCCGGGTGCAGACGGCTGTAGAAATCCGGCAGGCGCAACATGCCGAAGGCGCCAATGATGACAAAGGCGGCCCCGGCCAGCAGCAGCAGCCAACTCATTCCATCCAGCAGTTGTCCGATCATTGCCCGCCCTCGCCGTCACCCTGGGGGGCGCGCTCGACGTTGCCCGGCGGGACCGGCTCAACATTGCCTGATAGGGCGAAATCGCCGTATTGGACGTACTTCAAGATCGCGACCACGCCGATAAAATTGATCAAGGCATATACAATGGCGATGTCGAGGAAGTCCGGCCGCCCCGTGAGGAAACCCAGCACGGCGATCAACAAAACGGTCTTGGTGCCCACGGAATTGACCGCCAGGATACGATCGAACACCGTCGGGCCCAGAAAGGCACGGGCCAGCGCGATGCCCAGGGCGATCAGGACGGCAAAGGCGGTCACGGCGAACATCAGTGCCGCCCCTCCACGGCCGTGACACGGCGGTCCATCTCGCCTTCCAGCACACCAGCCGCCGCCCCGTCATGCAGGGCGTGCACCCGGATAAACCCAGGATTTAGATCGACCGAGACCGTGCCGGGCGTCAAGGTAATGGAATTGGCATAAAGCACCTGTCCCAAGTCTGTTTTTTGACTGACCGGGGCATCGAACAGGCTGGGCGCGATGGGCAGAGCGGGGTGGATCACCAGCTTCGCCACATCGATATTGGCCTTAATGATTTCCCAAAACAACCATGGCAGGTATCGCAGGCCGGTCCAGGTGATGTGCAGGGGTACGCCTTCATGGTCGATCAGATCCATACGCATGGCGATCCAGACGCAGAACGCGACAGAGGCGGCGCCGAGGCTCAACAGCAAAATCCCGAAATAGCCCGACAACAATAGCCAACAGGCGCTCAAGGCCAAGCAAAGCCCAATGCCATGGACATTCTGGTGATAGCCAAGCCTCCGCTTGTCCTCGTTATTGCGACCTGCCACCGCGAACCTGTCCCTAATTCGAATTTTCAGCAGATTAGTATGGCCCAGGCGCCTATTACCAGCGGAAAGCGCATCATTTGCCCCGTGATGCCAAATGCGTGGCAGTATTCCGGTCGCTTTGACCGCGCGCTTTCAATTTCAAGCTACATTTGTAAGTTGCCAAGCCTTGTTTAAGGGCCTTAGAATAATATGTTAAGGTATACCCCGCTCACCTAAGAACCCGAAAATCCTTGGGTGATATGATGCGGAAATTATCTGATACGTCGTCACATAAATCC
>JAQBYC010000166.1 GCA_027623205.1 Pseudomonadota bacterium
ACACGTTTATATTGTCCAGAGTTCGGCGGAACGCGCGCCACTGTTCGTCGGTGGGTTCAACCATCGGTAATTCGGGTTGGATAAGCTCATTGGTGTGGCCGTGCGGGTCGCTGTCGCCGTGGCCGTGCTTGTAGCAGGCGGCGAATAGGCCATCAGCAAAGGCAGATAAATGGCCGAGGACAAGTCGCCCTGTCTGCCTCGGCGCGCAGAAGTCAGCGGGGTGGGGGTGAGCGAGCGGGGTGCGAATCAGCTACGCGAGGCGGGCCGAATCTTCGGCCCCGCGCTGCCACAAATACAACCGGAAAACCGTCGCGGCGGCGGCGACCTGCAAAAGAATCGCTACCAGCAAACCAATCCCATAACCCCCGGTCTGGTCTACCAGAAAGCCGAAGCCAATCGGGCTAAGCAGGCCGCCGGTGTATGCGGCTCGCAAGACCATGCCCGAGGCTTGCCCGACGATGGCGGGGTCGACTTCACGCAGGACAGCCAGGGTTGAAGTGGTGTTCCAGGCCGCCCCGCTCAGGCCAAACAAAATGACCGCGCCCCAGACCAGCCA
This sequence comes from Pseudomonadota bacterium, assembly GCA_027623205.1. Classification (GTDB taxonomy): domain Bacteria; phylum Pseudomonadota; class Alphaproteobacteria. Next base: position 557 of record JAQBYC010000166.1, read on the forward strand.
GAAACCAGCGTATCCGGCTGCCCACAAGAGCGCGGTAGCCACGGCCGACACGAATGCCAGCACAGTCAGCGGAACCGAAAGTTTGCGAATCTGGCCAGAAATGGGCCCAGACAAAAAGCGGGCCGTGAACCCCACCAGGCCCAGCCCGGCCGCGGTTAGGCCGGCCAGTTCCGGCGACGCCTGGAAGCGCTCCACCACATACAGCGGCAGGTAGATTGTAATCGCGCCGCCCCCGGCCGCCATCAAGCAGGCATAGGCCGCCAGCCAATGCACAGCGCGCAGCGGGTCGCCGCGCAGCGTGGCGCGCGCGCGGGTTGGCCGGCTGCCCGCGGCCGAGGCCTGGCTGGGAGCCGGAACCAGCCACAGCGTCGCCACCACCCCAATGACTGAAAGGACGCCGAGCGCGGCCAGCGCGCCCCGCCACCCCAACAGCAGCGCGCCCGCGGGCAGGAACACCCCGGCCACCACCGCGCTCAACTGGGCCCCAGATTGCTTGAGGCCGATGAGCCAGCCCTGCCGGCCCGCGGCGATGTGCCGCACCACCAACTGGTTGGTGACAGGATTCGTAATCGCCAGGGCAAAGCCGCCGACCGCCACCGCTGGCAGCACATACAGGTAGGCCGGGGCCGCCGCGACGCCGATCACGGTGGTGGCGAAGGCGGCGAACAGCACAATGAGCATCCGCCGGCCGCCGAAGCTGTCGACCAGGCGGCCCATCGAGGTCGCCAGCAGAGCGGCGACCACCAGCAGCACAGTCGCCAGCAGCCCGAACTGCGTGCGGGACAGCGCCAGGTCCGCGGTCAAATAGGGCGCCAGCACTGCCAAAGCGTATAGGGGCAGCGAACCCACCCCCATTGCCAGCGCCAGCAATAGGCCGAACCAAACTGTCCGCAAGCGGCCTGTCATTGCGCCCCACGCGAGGCGCACCCCAGGCTTTGTACGGCCTGGCTGTCCGATAGGGCGGGTTGGCTGGGCCGCCCCCGGCTCTTCCCGCCGCCGAATCCCGCGCGTGTCCCGCCAGGCAGCGGCTGCCCCCGATTCAAGTTGCGATTGGCAGCACCTGGCGCTGCTCGGCAAAATGGCAGGCGCTGGGGTGGCCGTGGCCGTGCCGGTCGATCAATTCGGGAACTTCATCCGCGCACAATTGCTCGGCCTTCCAACACCGGGTTCTAAACCTGCACCCCGAGGGCGGGTAAATCGGGTTCGGGACTTCGCCCTCAAGGACAATCCGCTCATCCCGCCTGGCAGCGGCGGGGTCGGGAACCGGCACAGCCGACAACAGCGCCTGCGTGTAGGGGTGCGTGGGTCTATCGCAGATGGAGGCTTCATCGCCAATCTCGACGATGCGCCCCAAATACATGACCGCGATGCGGTCAGAGATGTGGCGCACCACCGAAAGGTCGTGCGCGATGAATAAGTAGGCTATCCCAAATTCATCTTGCAGGTCTTCCAGCAGGTTCACGATCTGGGCCTGCACGGAAACATCCAGCGCGGAGATCGGCTCGTCGCACACAACCAATTCCGGATTCGTGATCAACGCCCGGGCAATCCCGATGCGCTGGCGCTGGCCCCCCGAAAACTCATAGGGAAAGCGGGTCGCATCGCTGGCTGAAAGCCCCACGCGCACCAGCATGTCTTGCGCGCGCTGCAGCCGGTCGGCTGCCGACACACCCATTCCATGCACCACCCACGGCTCACTGACGATTTCGCCCACGGTCATACGCGGATCGAGCGAGGCATAGGGGTCTTGAAAGATGATTTGCACTCTGCGCCGCAGCCGCCGCAGTTCGTGCCGGCCCATGGCAAAAATATCCTGGCCCTGGAACAAGGCGCGGCCGCTGGTTGGTTCTACCAGCCGGAGCAAGGTGCGGGCTACGGTTGATTTGCCGCACCCAGACTCGCCGACCAGCCCCAGCGTCTCCCCCGGCCTAATCTCAAAACTCACCCCATCCACGGCTTTGAGCGCGATGCGTTTGCGTATGATTGTTCCGGTCGAAATGGGGAAGTGCTTGACCAGGTTTTCGACGCGCAGCAGCGGTTCGCTGCCGTTGGGGCCGGAGGCGGCTGCGCGGTCAGCGATCAAGGAGCACCTCCTCGAACAGATGGCAGGCAGAACTGTGGTTGGCCGAAACCGGCCGCAGCGGCGGCACCTCGCTCTCGCAGCGCGGGATCGCATACGGGCAGCGCGGGTGAAAGGGGCAGCCGAAGGGGATATGGGTCAGCCGGGGCGGCGCGCCGGCAATAGCCGTCAAGCGCCCGCCCTTGTGATCGGCCCGTGGAATAGAAGTCAGCAACGCCTTCGTATATGGATGCGCGGTTTGGCGGAAAATGTCTTGAATTGAGCCGCGTTCGACGATTTTGCCGGCATACATCAGCAAGACCTGGTCTGCCATTTCCACCGCCACGCCGAAATCGTGCGTGATCAAGATCAAGGCCATGCCGGTTTCAGTCTGCACCTCGCGCAGCAGTTTCATGATTTGCGCCTGGATGGTGACGTCCAGGGCCGTGGTCGGCTCGTCGGCGATCAACACCTCTGGGCCCAGTGCCAGGGCCATAGCAATCATTACCCGCTGGCGCATACCGCCGGAAAATTGGTGCGGGTAATCGTTGGCGCGCCGCGCTGCCGAGGGGATGCGCATACGATCCATCATCTCGATCGCCTGCTTCTTTGCCTGCCCGTGCGACAGGCCTTGATGCACCCGGAACATTTCAGCGATCTGCTCGCCTACCGTGAAGGCCGGGTTCAAGGCAGTGAGGGGGTCTTGGAAGATCATGGCAATCTTGCTGCCCAGCAGGGGCCGGCGCTGCCCAGGGCTATAGGTCAGCAGGTTATCACCCCGGTAATAGATAGCGCCGCTGAGGCGGGCTGGCGGGCTTGGCACGACGCCCATTATTGTCTCTACGTTGACTGTCTTGCCCGATCCAGACTCGCCCAAGATGACCAGGCGCTGGCCCGCTTCCACAGTGTAACTGATGCCGTTCACCGCATACAGCACGCCCGCAGGCGTATCAAACTCTACCCGCAGGTCCTTGACCTCTAGCACCGGCGGGTTGCCAGCCCTTGGCTGTGTGCTGGCGTCAGCGGGGGCCGCCGTCAAGGTGGCAACGTTCTCGCGGCTGGGCGCGGCTATGGCGGGCGGCGCCTTGGCCAACACGGGCGAGACGCCCAGCCACTGCCAGCGCCCCAGGGGGTCGGTGATGGTGCGGCCCCACATGGCAGCCAGGTTGATGCTCAGGGCGGTGAGAAAGATAGTTAGGCCGGGGAAGGCGATGACCCACCAGCCGATGCGCAGATATTCCCGCCCGTTGGCGACGTCTTTGCCCCAGGTGGGCGTGTCGGCGGTGACGCCCAAGCCCAGGAAACTCAGGCCCGACTCACCGAGAATCGTGCCGCTGACTTCCAACGTTGCCAGCACCAGGATCGGCGAGAGCATGTTTGGCAGGAGATGCTTGAGGATGATGCGGCGATCGTCGCAGCCGATGGCGCGCGCGCCTTCCACGAAAGGCGTTTCACGATAGGATAACGTCAGGCTGCGGACGACCCGCGCATAGACCGGCCAGCGGGCGAGGGCCAGCACCACCACGACATTCCAGTAGCCGGGCCCGGTGACAAACAGCAGGAATAAAGCGAACAACAAGACGGGAAAGCCGATCTGCACGTCCACAACCCGGCTCAGAAAATCATCCAGGCGGCCCCGGTAGTAGCCGCCCAGCAGGCCCAGCGTCACGCCCAGCGTGCCAGACAGCAGCACGCTCGCAACGCCGAGGGAAATCGAAATCCTGGCGCCGTGAATGAGGCGGCTGAAAATATCGCGGCCGAGCGCATCCGTGCCGAGCAAGTGCGGGAAACCGCCCTCGACCGCCGGCGTGAAGGGGGGCATCAAACGCAGCCTCAAGTTTTGCTGGGTGGGGCTGTAGGGGGCCAGAAATTCGGCGAACAATGCCGACATCACCACCAAAAAAAGAAAGATCAGCGCCAACAGCGTGATATTGTCGCGCCGAAAGCCGCGCATGATGCGGCCCAGGGTGACCTTGGCCAGGGGCGCGGCGGTTCCGCCCACTGGCTGCGGCAACAACTCGTCGTTGGGCGCCGCCGGGTCTGGGTTCTGCTTGCCGTGCAACGATTCGCCGTTAGGCGCTGTCATAGCGTATCCGTGGGTTGATATAGGCGTAGGTCATGTCTACAACAAGGTTGACACAAACCACCATGACGGTGGTAGTGAACACGAGCGTCTCGATGGTGGGCAAGTCGCGCCGCTGAATGGCCTGCATCAGGAGCTGCCCCACCCCCGGCCAGGCGAAGATGAACTCGACAATGATAACTCCGTTCATTAGGGAAATGAGCACGTCGCCGCTCAGGGTGATGGTAGGGATCAGCGCGTTCTTGAGCGCGTGCTTGCCCAAAACCAAATATTCTGACAAACCTTTGGCCCGGGCTGTTTTCACGTATGCCTGGTTAATTTCCTCGATCATGGCGATGCGGGTAAGCTGGGCCACGCGCCCGACCGGCCCCAAGATCAGCGTTGCTACCGGCAGAATGGCAAAGGGCAGCCCGGCCAATCCCACACCGACGAAGCCGGAGGTGGGCAGCCAGCCGAGCCGCACCGACACGAAAATGATTAACATCAGGGCTAACCAGAAGTCCACTATGCAGACGCCGGCCAGCGACAACACAGTGGTCAGCCGGTCCATGAACGAACCCGGCCGCACGGCGGCCAGCACGCCGATTAGGATAGCGAGGGGCACTGCCGAGCCGAAGGCGAGGGCCGACAGGAACAACGTGGCCGGAATACGCTCCAGAACCAATTCGATCGTCGGCACGCCCTGCCAATACGAGGTCCCAAAGTCGCCTTGCACGGCCCGTACGAGGAAGCGGCCATATTGTACGAAGATAGGATCATTGAGGCCCATTTCTTCGCGCAGCGCGACCACGTCGGCTTCAGGGGCTTCCAGACCCAGAATGAGCCGGGCCGGATCCCCAATTTGCCGCCCGATGATAAACACCAGACTCAGGACGGCCAGCAACACAAAGATCGCTTGGAAGAGCCGCTTTAGAACATAGCGCCTCAAATTCGCCTCCTTCTGGGCCGGGGCAGCCGGCAAGTGCTGATCCGCTGCATTATGCGTGTTTTCTTTGCGAAGGACAGAGTCTACCCAAAGTCTACACTGATTCAGGAAAACTCACTTGGGCCGCAACACGGCGCGCCAGAGGCGGCTGCGCCTTAGCACACGCCCGCCTCTAGCGCGCTTATTGCTGATCAGGATAGAGCAACACCTTCGGCTGGGGGTGCCAGCCGAAGGTGCGCGTTGCGTCGGGTTATGCCCAAGCCTACTAATTTAGTTCCATATACTTGAGCAGGAAGAAGTGTTCCAGCGGCGGCGTCCAGTCCAGGTTCTCAGACACGCCATACTGGAAGGCGACGTAGCCTCCATAGGTGAAGTAGGAATTGTCGTAGATGCGCTGCATGATCGCATGGAACGCTGCTGTGCGGTCGGCACCCGACAACGGGCGCGAGGCCTCGATCATCGCCCACATTTCCTCGTCTACGCACCAGCAGCCATGATCGGGCGGCGCGCCGAAGTAGCTCGTCAGCGTGCCACCCAGATCGCCCAGTTCGTTGCCGTGCGTGTGCATCATGATGCGGTTGGGCGGGTGCTGGGACGGCTGGAACTCGGCGCCGAAGACTGCGGGTTCCTGTTCCAAGACTTCAACTGTTAAGCCCACCTCTTTCCACATGGCCGCCATGGCATCCGCGAGTTCGCGGATGCGCGGGAAGCGTTCTTGCTGGAAGGCGAAGGTGACCGGCACGATCTGCCCGCCGTCAGCCACGTATTCTGCCAACAGTGAGCGCGAGAGGTCCGGGTCGTAGGCGTATGCCTCAAGTGAGGCCAGGTGCCCGTCTACCGCCGGGCCTACAATCTGCGCGGCGGGCGTGGCGATGTCTAGCAGGATGGTATCGAGCAGCAGGTTCCAGTCGAGGGCGTGGGCCAGCGCCTGGCGCACACGCAGGTCCGTCATGATCGAGGCAGGATCGTTCGCGTCGAAGCGGACGAAGATAGTATCCGCGGAGCCTTTCCCAACGCACTTTGTGCCGTCGGTGGCGTTGAGCGCCTGGCAGTCCTCAGGATTGATGTTCATGGACAGGTTGGCTTCGCCCGTCTCCACCATAGAGACGCGCACCGAGGTCTCGGGGCGGAACAAGAAGGTCGCGCGCGAGAAGTTGATCGCGCCGCCGGCCGCGGGGTCGGTCAGCCCCCACCAATCTGGGTTAGCTTCCAGGATGATATGCTGGCCGCGAACAAATTCGACAAAGCGGTATGGGCCAGTGCCGACGGGCGTTTCGTTCAGGCTGTCCGGCACTCCTTTAGCCGCCATCGAGGGGATATGGAAGTGGAACATGCGGCGAGCCAGGATCGGATCGGGCTCCGCGGTGACGAGGTCTATCGTGTACTCATTGACAACCTCGGCGGTCGTTTCGATACCGCTGCCGTACTGCGTGGCGATTTCGCCGCGATGGTCTATCTTCGCATCCCGGTCGAAAACCAAGTTGAAGGCTGCCGCCGCTGCATCGGCGTTAAACGGCGAGCCGTCGTGAAAGACCACGCCTTTGCGCAGTTGGAAGCGCCAGCGCAGTTCATCCACCTGCTCCCACGAGGTTGCCAGCTGCGGGATCAGTTCGCTGGTAACGGGGTCGCGGTCGATCAGGCTCTCGAAGACATTCCGCATGCCGACCGTATTGACCTCGTTGTGGCCGGTGTTGAAGGCGTGCAGGGTCGGGGGCTCGCCGGCTACAGCAATGACAATTTCCGGCAAGTCTGCAAATGAATCCACGGCTTCCGGCGCCTCAGTGGGTTCTTCAATCTCCTCCTCTGGGGCTTCGGTCGCCTTTGCCGGCGCTGCGGTCGCCTCTGCGGGCGCTTCGGCTGCGGCAGGCGCTTCAGTTGCTGGAGCAGCGCAGGCTGAAAGCAGGATCATTCCTATCAGAAGAGACACGACTAGGGTGGACGGTACTACATTTTTCTTTCTTTGCATTTCTTCCTCCATTCCGAATAAAAAATTTGAACGTTGATGCGATTAGACAGAAAGGATGTTCAATCTCCCTGCCACCTCCACATAATACAGCCGCTCCACTCCCTTTGTCAAGGGGCAATTTAGGCAGTAATTCAGGCAGTTTTGTCTTGGAGTCAGAGCCTACATTTGCTCAATTTAGGAATGGATTGACCGGCCAAGCAGAAATTACACAAATTCTATACGCCGGCATTGGCAGTCCACAACGCTCACCGCACTCTGCCAGCGCCTGAACCACACCCACCCACGCTCCGCCGCAT
>JAQBYC010000167.1 GCA_027623205.1 Pseudomonadota bacterium
CAAAGGCGGGCTGATAGCCTTGCAAGCGGGGCACCCCGCCTGTCAATGACAGTGTAGCGAGAGCGGCGCGGTAATGGCAAACGAAAAGTCAATTGTTCGGGCGTTGTTCCCTATCCAGGGCCACGCGTGCGTCGCCGCCACATTGCCGATCGCGGGCCGGTCCGTGTAAGCTGCTGGCCAAAGCCAGATAGAAACATGCGGGTCCCATAATGAAGCATTCCGATGATCGCATTCTCACCACCCACGTCGGCAGCCTGCCCCGCCCCGATGATCTGGTTGAATTGCTGCATTTGAAGGACCAGGGCCGCACCTATGATCGGGCGGCGTTCGATCAATGCGTGACGAAATCCGTTGACGCCATCGTGGCCCGTCAGGTCGCCACCGGCATTGATCTGGTCAGCGATGGCGAGATGAGCAAGATCAGTTATGCCACCTATTTGAAAGATCGCCTGAACGGTTTCAATGGCACGGCGACGGAAAACCGGGCCGCGGCGGACTTGATTGAATATATGACTTTCGCGCGCCGGCTGGTGAAACAGGGAGGCACTGAACGCAGCCTCTCGGGTCCGGCTTGCGACGGCCCGCTATCGGTGCGGGACGCCGCGCCATTGCAAAAGGACCTGGCCAATTTCGCGGCTGCAGTGCAGGCGCACCGGCCAACCGAGGGGTTTTTGACCGCGTCCTCGCCCGGCGTCGTGTCGGTATTTCTGCAGAACCAGTATTATCCCGACGACGATGCCTACCTGGAAGCCTTGGCGGCGATATTGAAAGACGAGTACGAGGCGATCGTGGCCTCCGGCGCCGTGTTGCAACTGGATTGCCCGGACCTCGCCATGGGCAGGCATATCGTGCATCGCAAGAAAACCGTGGCGGAATTTCGTAAAGTCGCGGCCCGCCATATCGAGGTGCTGAATGCCGCGACAGCCAACATCCCGCCCGAGTCCATGCGTATTCACCTCTGCTGGGGCAACTACGAAGGCCCGCATCATCACGACATTCCCATTTCCGATATCCTGGATCTGGTCTATGGGGCCCGGCCCCATGCCATCGCCATGGAAGCCGCCAACCCGCGTCACGAACACGAATGGGAGGTGTTCGATGAGCATCCATTGCCGGACGGGAAGGTGGTTATTCCCGGGGTCATCGATTCGACGTCCAATTTCATCGAGCATCCGAAATTGGTGGCGCAGCGGATCTGCCGCTATGCAGACAAGGTGGGGCGGGAACGGGTAATTGCTGGTTCGGATTGTGGTTTCGCAACCTTCGCCGAGCGGCCGGCGGTCGATCCCGATATCGCCTGGGCTAAACTGGCCGCCCTGGTCGCCGGCGCTGCCATTGCCTCGGAAAAACTGTGGTAGCTGGGAATAACCTTATGGGGCCGCGACAAGAGCCATTTTCAATTAACCGGAGTCGCTCTCGCCACTTAAGAAATTCGTTCAATTGCGCTATCCTTAAAGAGTCCGGGCATGTTTAAAGGAAACATGCTCTAGGGTCCCGATTGGCGAAAAACCGTAGGCCTGGACCAGATCCAGTTCGCGGACGATATCAAGGCCACGTTGCAGGGCCGCGCCGCCAAGCGCCTTTTGGGGCTTGCGTAGGGGTCCGGCCGGCAGGCCGACCGCCGCCATCAGCGACTTCATCGGGACCGGATTAATCGCAGAATAGGCATAATGGAGCATGGGCAGGTTGCGCAGATAGGCCGCCTGGAAATTCTGCGCGTCTTTAAAACTCTGCCATGGCGTTGCGATCACCGCCATCTCGCGGGGAATGATATTGCCGGTCATATTGGCTACGCCATGGCCACCCAATGACATGATCGGCACGATCAGGCCCAGATTGGGTGAGCAGCAGCACATCAGGCTCATTTCCGGCCGGGCACGGGCGATCTGCGCCACCTGGGCAACCCGGCCGGTAGATTCCTTCAACAACTGAACGTTCGGATGTTTGGCGATCGTTAGAACTTCGTCAGCCGTCAGGTCGGTCTTGACCCGGGGTGGGTTGTTATAAATGCCAAGCGGGATCGGCGACGCATCGGCGATTTCCAGGAAATATTCGACGATATCCTCGTTCGCCGCGCAGATGTAGGCCGGCGCGGCGATCATCGCGCCGTCGGCACCCTCGGCCGCCGCTTGTTTGACATAGCCAATGGTGGCCTCGGTGGTGGCGCCGGTGCAGCCGTACCACATTGCCATGCCCGGCCGCTTCTGCTTCATGGTTTCGCGAACAATGGCGTGGCGCTCCTCCGCCGTCAGCATGGAGACCTCGCCACTGGACCCCATAATCAGGACGCCGGAAGATCCATTCTCCCTTTGGAACTCTATCAGCGTTCGAAAGCCGCCGAAATCGATGGAATAATCGGGGTTCATCGGTGTGATCAAGGCAACGAAAGAGCCGGTCAACAGAGCCTTCGACATGTCGCGTCTCCCATTCAGCAGACACCCATTATGCCTGAATGTAGATCAAATGTACAAGGCGCCCGGACCTCACGTCTAGGCCCGTGCGGTGGGCCGGGCGGAGACGCGGGCAAACCAGGCGTTGACGTTGCCCATGTCTTCCGGCACGCGTACGCCCACGGCCTTGCCCAGGACAAGGGCGCACTGCGCCGTGATGTCGGCCACGGTGTAACTGTCTGTGACAATGAACGCCCGCCCCGCGATCTCGTCATCCAGCCAGGCCAGGCGGGCCAGGGCCGTCTCGCGGCAAATCTCGCCCCATTCGGCAACCTGTGTATGCACGCCTTTCCACATTTCATGGGTATGGACGAAAACATTGATCAGGGGCAGCAGGATTTCCAGTTCCATGCGGCGGTTCCACATTTCTACCTGGGCCCGTTCCACCGGGGTACTGCCCATTAAACGGGGTTCCGGGTGGATTTCTTCGAGATAGCGGCAGATAGCGCCGGATTCAGCGATACAGGTACCGTCATCGAGTTCCAACAGCGGCATCTTGCCCAGGGAATTTTTCGCCAGATAGTCCGGCCGCCTGTTTTCTCCCTTGGCCATATCGACGGCAATTGTCGGGATTTTCAGGCCCTTTTCGGCGATAAAAATCCGTACCCTGCGGGCGTTGGGGGAAGCCGGGAGATCGTAAAGTTTCATGGCCGCGTTGTCCTTGGCATTGCGTTTTCCACAAATTCTTCCGCCCGGACAAGATACTCAATCCGGCCAACGCAGTCACGGCTCCAGGTCGCCAATAAATGGGCGCCAGTGCGTCCCGGTCGGTTTCAGCGAAAGGGCGCAGACGTAGACGTTCAGTCGTAAGGCTGGTGGTCATGTCTCAATTTGCCGCCACGCGGCGACAAAGGCCTGGGCGCGCTGGCTGACTTCCGGCGCCGTCATGCCGGGCTTGTAGAGGGCGGATCCCAATCCAAAACCGCTGGCGCCGGCGGCGCAATATGTGGCCATTGTATCCAAGGTGATGCCGCCCACGGGAAACAACGCCAAACCGACCGGCAGCACGGCGCGCCAGGCCTTTACCGCGGCGGGGGGCAGCATTTCAGCAGGGAACATCTTCAGGCCATCGGCGCCGGCGGCAACCGCGGCAAAGGCTTCTGAAGGCGTCGCGACGCCAGGCAGGCAATATAGGTTTCGCGCCTTGGCCCGGCGGATTACGGCTCCGTCGCTATGCGGCATGACAATCAGGCGGCCATCGGCGGCGGCGACTTCGTCCACGGCCTCTGGGCTTAACACGGTACCGGCGCCGATCAGCGCCTGGTCGCCAATGACATTTGCCAGGCTGGCGATGCTTTGCAGGGGGTCGGGCGAATTCAGCGGTACTTCGATGATGCGAAAGCCGGCATCAAACAGGGCTTGGCCGATGCCGGCCGCTTCGTTTGGCCGGATGCCGCGCAGAATGGCGATTAGGGGCAGTTCCGCTAAATATGTTGCTGGTGCACTCATGGGGTTGCGCATGCCGCTGCCACCGATAAAAGGCCGTTGGCGGCGGCAATGCGCCAATGTCCCCGGGCCACGGCGTTGTCGGGAGCCAAGCACGCCGACTGCCCACAAAGGGACAGTGCCGTTAAATAACGTTGCCCCAGATCTGGATCACCGATGATCGTAATTGTTGTGGAGAGATCATGCACCAGCGCGCGGGCCTCTGCAATCTCGGCCCCGATCAACAAGCCTGAAAGATAGGCTGCAACGCCGGTCTGGGGTAGTTCGCCAAACAATGCCAGGGTACGGGCGCTGAAGAGCCGTTGCAGCGTCGCGCCTTTGGCATGGCCATATTTGACCCCGCGGGCAAACGCCGCCTTGTCGTCACCTGTGTTCCCGTTGGAATCGGTCATCATACGGCCCAAAATGGTGTGGTCTTTCAAGGCGGCGAACAGTTCGCCGGTCATGAAGGTGGCAAACCAGGTGATGCGCCGGTCCATCACCAGGGCCCATTTGCTGTGGCTGCCGGGTAAAAGAAACAGTTCCTTTTTGGGGTCGGTCCGGGGATTGTCTCCGTTGTGCCCGTGGGCATCTGAAATATGGGCGCCGACGATTTGGGTTTCTTCGCCGCGCATCACATCCGGCACACCGTCCTGATCCCGCCGCGCCAAGCCCGGCACAATATAGACCGGGCGGTCAAAGCCGTCGTACCGATGCAGGGTCAGATCCCCGGCGCCTGCGGGTATTTCCACATAAGGCGCTTCGGCCCAGCCCTGGCGCGAGCCGATCATGCCCGAGGCAACGATGGGTAGGTTTTCATCTGTCGCCAGCCAATCCCCCGCCAGCTCCAATAAGGCTTCCGCGAAGGCGCCGTTTTGAATGTGCAGGATGCCGGCTTTGGCTGAGCGCTCCGCCAGCACCGCGCCTCGCTCACCGATCAAATAACCCCGCAGGCTGGAGGTGCCCCAGTCCAGACCCAGTAAGGCGATCCTAGGCAGCATCCGCCCGCCGGCCGCTGGCCTGATAAAGCCAGACTCCGTCATCACTGGTTTGCCGGATGATACGGCCTTGGCCCATCAGGCAATGCAGATGGGATAGGGCCTCGCTCATCCCCAACAGGGCCTCGAACGGGTTCAATTTGCGGCGGAACATCACCTTCAGAGTGGACAGAACCCGGGTAGGTTCGGCGCAGAAATCCTCCAGCACAGCCAAACGTTCCGCGTGATGCTGGCGTAGAAAGGCTAGGCGCGGGTGCAAATTGTAGAATGGCAGGCCGTGTGCCGGTAGCACCAGGGTATCTGCGGGCAAGTGATCAAAATTGGCCAGGGTGTCCAAATATAGCTGCAATGGATTTGCCTCCGGCTCGGAAGCATGGATACCGATATGTGGGGTGATTTTTGGCAAGATCTGATCGCCGGCGATCATTACATGGGTTTTGTGGTTGAATAGGCAGGCGTGTTCGGGGGAATGGCCCCGGCCCACGATAACCTGCCAGTCATCCCCCCCAATTCGGATCATTTCGCCGCCACGAACCGATCGCACCTGAGGCGGAATGGGCGTCACGGAATCGCGAAAGTGGTTATATCCGCTGTCCGCCATCAGGGCCAGGGCGTCTTTTGATAAACCGACTTTGTGAAAGAATCGCAGGAACCAGTCCGGGGTCCTATCGTGCTGGTCCAATTCGGCCACCCGGCCCTGTAGCCATTCCCGATGTGTAGCCCAAAAAGCGCAATTCCAGCGTTGGGTCAGCCAGCCCGCTTGACCCATATGATCGGGGTGAAAATGAGTGCAAAAAATGCGGGTTACTGGCAGGCCGCCCAAATAATTGGCGAACACGCCCTCCCACAAAGCGTGAATGCGGTCGGACTTCATGCCCGTGTCGACGATGGTCCATCCGGGTCCATCACGCAGCAACCAAAGATTGATATGGTTCAGGCCGGTCAATTCCAATGGCATTCGCACCCAAAAGATCCCGGGTGAAACCTCCTCCGGCACACCCAGTTCAGGGGGCGCGCCAAAAGGATATTCAACTTCGATTTCCGCAGACATGAATTGCCTTTTCAACACGCAAGTCGCCAACAGAGCAAAGCGGTCGGCGCGCCCGTTACCTTGATAGCCTATGACATGGATTATAGATGCGGCATGCTAACTTAACGTCGGCGCACCGGTCAAACGGAAGCTTGCAGGCCGCTGCAATTCTGCGGTGATGAACGTACTGATCAGGGTGATGTATCCTGACCTTGTGGGTATACTTGTGGGTAGACTTGTGGGTAAGCTTGTGGGTTAAATTTGCCTGGATATTAATAACAATTAATATCAGAAAAGGCGATAATACGGAAATTCCAAGAAAACCAGAGCCTTGATGTTGTCTTCTTCATAAACTAGTGTAGCGCCGCTTATGGTCAAAGTAAAAAACATTTCGTTGGAGAAAATCGCTGACCCAGACTTGGTGCTGGCGCTGAAACGCTGGTACCAGCTTTGCGGTAAAGGCGGTCTATACCGACGTGAAGAGCTCGGATTCGGGCCATTGGTCGGTGCGCCCGAAATCCTCAATGGCCGTTCCTCGGTCGTGGCCGCCGATGCGGACGATCCGATGAATTACGTCTTCGCCTTCTTCGGCGGCGACTTCAATGTCTATGACGACCGCAATTTTGTTGCCCGGTATCTGCATGACATTCCCGACAAGGACGTGATGGCGACCATCATCACTTGCTACGCCGAGGCGATCGAAGCGCGGGCACCGCTAGCGCACCGCATCGACGGTATTTTCGATGGTATAAACCTCACTTACGACCGGATCATATTCCCGACCATAAACAAGGCCGGAAAGGTTGACCGCCTCGTCACCCTGTCGACCGAAATTCGTCGCAAACAGCCACAAGCTGCCAGGACTAAACCTGCACTATCCTTATGAGCCGCCGGAACTGCGCGTAACTAAGAAACACCTGACCAAACCTGGAGTGCGTTCGCCCGAAATGTGCTCAGCATCTTCAGAACAAAGCAATTGGACGAATTATCTCAGTCGCGTGCGCGACTCCAGTAAATCAAAAATTTCTCTGCTCAATCTCGAAAATACTTTAGCCTGGCGTGTTGGTCCACAGGGTCATCTCGCGCATCAGGTCAGCGCGGCTGTTATGCAAGACCCAGAAATCTATTCGTTCACCCCCGCCGGCGCGCCATAGGGTGGCGCCAAAGTCCATGTGATAATATCGGTAGGTGCGTAGCGCCATGCCCTTTTCAATGAAGTCCGGTCGGACCATGGAAAAGCAATAATCAACGTCGAAGTCCTGCAGCATCTTGGCCTGGGCCAACATGATGGTCATGGTCGAAATCGCCTTGCCCCGAAACTTGGGGTGCACCCATCCGCCGCCGCAATAAGCCAGATTGCCTTCGATATGCCCCAGGCCTTCGGTAAACAGATGCAGGCTGTCTTGGCCATCCTCCTTGGTGCCATCGTACAGGAAACGCCCGGTGTTGATTAGGTCCACCAACCGGGATTGCGGCCAGATACGCTGCGCGCTACAGGTCACGATGTCGCCTTGACCATCGCGTACGGCAACCCAAAACGCGTTTTTCGGCCCCAGGGTATTGTGGTCAGGGTCGGTCGGTGCGACCCGCTTGTCGTGCCATGCGGTCGCTTCGTCGACGACACGGCCGTATTCCTCAAAATCCGTCTCGATGGTTGCGACCAGATCGCTCAAAAGCAGCTGCCGGCCAATATTGGCCTGTACCCTCCCAAGAAGGTTTCGCATCACGCCTCTCTCATTTGAACCGTGCCTATCCGGTTGACTCCTACACCCACTAGATCTAGTGTTGGGCATGGATGTCCTGGCTCGTGAAGATTTGCCGTTCCCGCAGTCTCT
>JAQBYC010000168.1 GCA_027623205.1 Pseudomonadota bacterium
CTTGGCGGCGGCGGCGGTTCGACGGCGGCGGACGGCGCGGCAACCTCGGGCTCGACAACGGAAGCGGCGGCGGGCAGCGGCGGGGCGGGGGTCAGGACAAGGCGCTGTTCCGCAACCGGCGATTTGGCCGCCGGCGCCGTCGCCACCCGGTCAGGCATCCCGGGACCGGGCGAGATGAACATCAGGGCCGCGGTAACACCCAGACCAATGGCAAAACCGGCCAAGGCAATCAGAAACGATTTTGTCATCAAATGCGCCTGTCGTCTGCGCGCGCGCCGTTGCCGCGCGGGCCGCAGATACCCCCCCTGTTTCGGCTTATCTCGGGCCAGTGGCCAACTCCCCTTCCACCTAGAGCCTGTTTCCTTGAAACCTGCTCGGACTCTTTAAGAATAGAGCAATTGAAGCATTTACTTAAGCCGCGTTCGCGACCCCGGTTCATTGCAGACCGCGCCGGCGCCGGACCGGAGCCGCCGCCGCCCGGCCGTCAGCCAGGCAACACCCCGGCCCGGTCTCGATAAGCATATCAAGGGCATGGGCCGGCGTTCGTCAAGCCGGGCCCGGCGGCGCCTCGGAAACGGCGCGATCCGGCGGCGGGACACCACGGAAATCGACCGCAATTGGGCAACTTTACGATCGATTCGATTGTTCTCACCCGGGCTTTGCCGGCGCTACGGACAGGGTTTTCCGGTGCAAGACGCCCCTGGACGGACGGGCGTTCAGGTTGCCGATATGTACGGCGGCCTTGACGGCGCCCATAAGGCGCGGTTTGTTATGCCGCGCAGCCGGATGAAGCTGCGGCAATTCGCTGGGTTGGAGAACCGCTGATGGCTGGGGAAATGCCGGATTTCAGAGCGCTGATCGCCATCGTTGCCGATGGCCGGTCGTTGAATGTGGCGCAGGCCCGCGCGGCGTTTGACGTCATGATGTCGGGCGACGCCACGCCGTCGCAGATGGGCGCGTTCCTCATGGCGCTGCGGGTGCGCGGCGAAACGGTGGACGAGATTACCGGCGGCGTCATGACCATGCGCGAAAAGATGATACCCATTACAGCGCCCCCCGACGCCGTGGATATCGTCGGAACCGGGGGCGACGGCAAGGGAACGGTGAACATTTCCACCGCCACCGCCATCGTGGTCGCGGGCTGTGGCGTGCCGGTGGCCAAGCACGGCAACCGCGCCGCTTCGTCCAAAACCGGCACCACGGACGTACAAAGCGCCCTGGGCATCAACGTCGAGGCGGATTTCGCCCTGCTGCAGACCGCCCTGGACGAGGCCGGGATCTGTTTCATGGCGGCGCCAAGACACCACGGCGCCATGCGCAACGTAGGGCCGACGCGGGTCGAAATGGGCACCCGCACGATCTTCAATATTCTGGGGCCCCTGTCCAATCCGGCGGGCGTGAAGCGGCAATTGATCGGCGTCTTTGACCGTCATTGGCTGCGCCCCATGGCCGAGACCTTGCGGACCTTGGGCTCGGAACGGATCTGGGTGGTGCATGGCGCCGACGGTACGGACGAGATCACCACCACCGGCCCCACCCATGTGGCGGCCCTGGAGGGCGGCGAGATCACCGAGTTCCGGATTACCCCGGCGCAGGCCGGCCTGCCCACCGCGACCCTGGCGGATTTAAAGGGCGGCGAGGCCGAGGAAAATGCCGCCGCCCTGCGCGCCCTGTTGCAGGGCAGCCCCGGGGCCTATCGCGATGTGGTGCTGTTCAACGCCGCCGCGGCCCTGATCATCGCCGACAGAGCGGCGGACCTGCCCGCCGGCGTGGTGCTGGCCGCCCGTTCCATCGACGATGGCCTGGCGCTGGACAAATTGAACCGGCTGGTTGAAATCACCAACCGCCCGGCCCCGATGGTGAGTGACCGCTGAATGAGTGACATCCTGGAGCGCATTTGCGCCGACAAACGGCGCCATATCAAGGCCCGCAAGGCCGAACGGCCCCTGGCCGGGGTGGCGGCGGCGGCAAAGGCCGCCGCGCCGGTCCGTGGTTTCGCCACCGCCCTGCGCCGGGCGGTGAACGAAGGCCGCCATGGTCTGATCGCCGAGGTCAAGAAGGCCTCCCCTTCCAAGGGCTTGATCCGGGCGGACTTCGATCCGGCCACTTTGGCCCGGGCCTATGCCCGCGGCGGCGCCAGTTGCCTGTCCGTATTGACCGATGAACCTTATTTTCAGGGCCATGACGAATTCCTGGTTCAGGCGCGGGCGGCAGTGGCGCTGCCCGTACTGCGCAAGGATTTCATGCTGGAGGTCTATCAGGTGGCCGAGGCCCGCGCCCTGGGCGCCGATTGCATACTGCTGATCATGGCGGCGCTCGATGATGCCCAGGCCCGCGAGATGGAGTCGGCGGCCCTGTTTTGGGGCATGGATGTGCTGCTTGAAGTGCACGACGCGGGCGAACTGGCCCGGGCCCTGCAACTGCAAAGCCGGCTGATCGGCATCAACAACCGCAATCTGAAAACCATGACCACGGACCTGGCCACCACGGAAGAATTGGCGGCGCAACTGCCCGGCGATGTTCTGGGCATCAGCGAAAGCGGCCTGAACAGCAATGCGGACCTGGTGCGCATGAGTAAAGCGGGCTGTCATTGCTTCCTGGTGGGTGAATCCCTGATGCGCCAGGGGGATGTGGAGACGGCGGTGCGGAACCTGCTGAAACCCACCGAAGCCCGGACCACGGCAGCGGCGAAAGGAGCCTGAAGCATGGCGGAGCTGAGCCATTTTGATGCGCGGGGAAATGCCCACATGGTCGATGTGGGTGACAAGGCGGTGAGCCAACGTATCGCGCGGGCCGCCGGGCGGGTGAAAATGGCGGCTGAAACCCTGGCCCTGGTTCGGGACGGCGCCATGGCCAAGGGCGATGTCCTGAGCGTGGCGCGCCTGGCCGGCATCATGGCGGCGAAGCGCACCGCCGATCTGATCCCGTTGTGCCATCCCCTGCAACTATCCGCGGTCAGCCTGGAGTTGTCCTGTGACGAGACGGCAAGCTGCGTCGAAATCAGGGCGGAGGTAAAATTATCCGGCCGCACCGGGGTCGAAATGGAAGCCCTGACCGCGGTCAGTGTCGCCGGCCTGACCATATACGATATGTGCAAGGCAGTGGATCGCGGCATGCAATTGACCGATGTGCGCCTGATCCACAAATCGGGCGGCAAATCGGGCAGCTACGACGCCAGCTAGCCCCAGTTGGCCCCCGGTATCCAGTGAGAATATTTACATCATGCCAGCCATAGTATGCGGACCATAAAATGATCTCAGTCGCCGAAGCCTTGCAGCGCATCCTGGATGGGGTGCGGACGATGCCGACCGAAACCATCAACCTGGCCGCTGCCCATGGCCGGGTCCTGGCCCGCGATGTGGTGGCCCGGGTCACCCAGCCGCCGACCAATGTCTCGGCCATGGATGGCTATGCGGTGCGGGCGGATGATGTGGGATCGGTCCCCGTCAGCCTTACCCAAATCGGCGAATCCGCTGCCGGCAGGGCTTTTGACGGCAGCGTCGGGCCCGGGCAGACGGTCCGCATTTTTACCGGCGCACCGGTACCCGAAGGCGCCGATGCCATTGTCATTCAGGAAGATACCGAAGCCTCCGGCGACCGGATTACCATGACCGAGGCTGCCGCCATTGGTCGCTTCATCCGTCCGGCGGGATTGGATTTTACCCACGGCGACGTGGGTATAACGGCGAACCGGGTACTGTCCGCCCGCGATGTCGGCCTGGCCGCGGCCATGAACGTGCCCTGGCTGACCGTGACCCGGCGCCCGCGCATCGCCCTGTTGGCCACCGGGGACGAAATCGTCCGCCCCGGCGAACCCGTGGCGGCGAACCAGATCATCAGTTCGAACACCATCGCCCTGATGGGCCTGATCAAAGCCTCCGGGGGCGAGGCCATTGACCTGGGTATCGCCAGCGACGACGCCGGCTCGCTGCGCGCCCTGGCCGCGGGCGCGCGCGGCGCGGACATGCTGGTAACCATGGGCGGCGCTTCGGTTGGCGATCATGACCTTGTGCGTCAGGTATTGGGCCAGGATGGTTTGAACCTGAATTTCTGGCGTATCGCCATGCGGCCCGGCAAGCCCCTGCTGTTCGGCGCCATCGGCGATACGCCGATGATGGGCATGCCGGGCAACCCGGTCTCTTCACTGGTTTGCGGCATCGTCTATCTGCGCCCGGCGATCCGCGCCATGCTGGGCCTGGACCCCCATGCCAACAGCATGACGGCGCGCCTGGGGCGCGACCTGCCGGCCAATGACCAACGCCAGGATTATCTGCGCGCCAACAGCAGCATCGATCCGGCGGGCGAAGTAATTGTGACGCCGTTCGATCAACAGGACAGTTCCATGTTATCCCGCCTGGCGCAGGCAGATTGTCTGGTCATACGCCCCCCCCACGCCGAGCCGGCCAAGGCCGGCGACCGGGTCAAAATTCTACCCTTGAACGGCGAAAGCAGCGGTATTTGACGCCGCACCGCCCGCGGTCCAGGGCACCCTGTGGATAAATTATCCACAATTCAACATTTTTCTTGACCACTATCAAGAACCAAACTAGAACATAAGCCTAGGTTGCGCTTTTGTTCCGAATGGTATTGCAGAAACTCGGTTGTTTAATAGATCACATTTACAAGCGCGGTTCATTTAATTAAGTGCCGGTCAGTGCAGTGGCCGGTCGGTGCATCGATGGAGTGGGTAAACAATGTTGACACGAAAACAGCACGAACTTCTCACTTTTATCCATGCAAATATTCGCCAAAACGGGATTTCGCCGTCCTTTGACGAGATGAAGGATGCCTTGAACCTAAAATCAAAATCCGGAATCCATAGGCTGATCACCGCCCTGGAAGAACGCGGATTTATACGGCGTCTGCCCCATCGCGCACGGGCGTTGGAGATATTGAAGCTGCCCGGTGCGGTGCTGCCCGGCGGGCAAAAATTGGCGCCCAATGTCATCCAGGGTGAATTCAGTGCAGCCGGCATGCGCCAGGCGCCGGACTCCGATGAAATCGTCTCCATGCCGTTTTATGGCAGGATTGCCGCGGGTACGCCGATCGAGGCCCTGCGCGACCCCTCGAGTTTTGTTGATGTACCCCGGGGCATGCTGGCCCGTGGCGAACATTTCGCCTTGGAAGTGGCCGGCGACTCGATGATTGACGTGGGCATACTGGATGGCGATACGGTCATTCTGAAACGCACTGAAAATGCGGAAAACGGCGCCATCGTGGTCGCCTTGATCGATGATAGCGAGGCGACCCTGAAGCGCCTGCGCCGCAAGGGAAATTCCGTCGCCCTTGAACCCGCCAATCAAAGCTATGAAACCAAGATTTTTCCCCCGGACAGAGTCAAGATCCAGGGCGAACTGATCGGCCTGCTACGCCGGTATTAGAGCAATTGGTTCAATTGCTATTTTCTGAAAATTCTCGGCACATTTAGATCAAACTGGGTTATTTTTCGGTGCCCGCATCCCGGCTGCCCCTGGGGCGGCTCCAGGGGCGATTGCCACGATTATCATTCGCACCCTCGACGCTGATCAGGCCGTCACGCCAACGCACGGCGACGGCGCCACGCCGCCATAAATCGAACCGATCAATCACCATTCGCGCGGATGGACAATTGAAACGCACCGGCACCGCCGAAAGAACCAGATCGGCGATACGGCAGTCATCTTCCAGAGCCCGGGCATCACGGGCGAAGCCCACGGCGCTGCCTTTATGTTCCAGAACACAGCCCAGTTGATCACACCGCATGATCCGTTCATCCCTGATCGGTTCAGCCGCGCCCCAACGGCGCAACCAGGTCGACATGACGATATTCTCGCGGCGATACGGTGCGGCCACCAGCACCTTGCCATCGGGCAGGCGGGCCGCCATCGCCTTGCCCTGACCATCGATTAAAATATCCGGCTGGTCGCCCATTGTTGCCAGGACAATGCCAATGGCCACCGCCAGCAAACCACCATACCGCCAACTGCCGCGCCACAGACATAGCCACAATCCGCCCAAGGTTATGATCGAAAGCGCAAGAATTGAAAATGCCGGCACCAGGGCCACGGCGCCCGGCCAGCCTGCCACCGTATGCGCCACGGCTAAAATAATCTGGATGGCAAAGCCCATGGGCACCAGGGCTAGCTGCTCCCAACCGAACGGCAACAGCAGAAAGGCGGCCAGGGCGCACGGCATCACCCAAAGGGCCGTCAAGGGCACGGCCAGCAAGTTGCCGGCCAGGCCATACATGGCGACGCGATTGAAATGGAATAGGGCATAGGGCGACGTCGCCAGACTGGCCACCAGCGTGGTGAGCAATACCGCGCCCAGATATAGCCATAAACGCTTGCCAAGCCCCCGGTTGGAGCGCCACCGCACCATGACCGGCCCCAAACCCTCGTAAATCGCGATCAACCCCACCACGGCGGCAAAAGACATCTGGAAACTGACCGATAGCAGACTTTCCGGCGCCCAGAGCAGTACGGCCACCGCAGCCCAGGCCAGCAAACGAAAGGAAATGGCAACCCGGTCCAGCATTACGGCCAGCATTACCAGCCCCAGCATCAGGAAGGCGCGTTGCGTCGGCACCGTGCCGCCGGTCAGCAACAGGTAGCCAAAGGCGCCGATCAGAGCGGTTGCGGCTGCCCATTTTTTGATTGGCGCCCGCAAGGCCAGCGCCGGAACCAGGGCCAGCAGAAAGCGCAGGACAAAGAACAGCCAGCCGGCGATCAGCCCCACATGCAAACCGGATATCGCCAGCAAATGGGCCAAACCGGAATCGCGCATGGCCTGCAGGCTACGTTCAGAAATAGCGCCCCTGTCGCCGGCCATCAACGCCGCCGCCACGGCCCCCACCTCGCCCGGCAACGAGGCGCGCAGATGCCCGGCCAGGTCGTGCCGCCAGACGCCGATGCGTTCGCCAAAGTTGTCGAAACCATTCCGTGCCGCGGCCCTGATGACCTGGGGCTGTGACACGCCATAGCCGACGGCGCCGATCTGCTTGAACCAGGCGGCACGGGCAAAATCATAGGCCCCCGGCGCCGCCGGTCCGGCGGGCGCCATCAACACGGCGCGTAATCGTATCCGGTCGCCTACCCCCAGGATCGGTTGTTCCTTAAAACGCAAGGTAAGGCGAACCACGCGGGGCGCCCGCCAACCGGGCCGGCCGGCAATCTCGTTATCCCGTAACGACAGGCGGACGCCATGGGGACGCGCCTCGATGTCGGTAATGGTGCCCGTCAAATTCACCGGTCCCATTTTACCTGCCACGATCGGACCGGCGACGCGGCTGCTACGGTCTTGTGCGGCCCAAAACCCCACCGCAGGGGCCAACAGAGCCAAGATCGCAAGCAAGGCATAACCGTAGCGGCGCACGACCCAGGCGGCGCACACCAGGACCCCAACCGCAACTGGCCCTACATACCAGGCGGGCTCTTTCGGCAGGGCAAAATAGAGCGCGATTCCGGCCGCAAGAAACACCGGCAGCCACAACGGCCAGCGCTCCCGTTCCGCCACGAAGGCCAGCGCGAGGCGGGACGTTGGCCGCCGCCAAAACGATGTGATAAATTCCGCCACCCGTTATCATAGGCTGACATTCTGGAACTCAAAAGCCAAGAGCATGTTTCCTTAGAACCTTGCCTATCCGCCTTTCACCCACACCCACTAGATATTGAATCGCGGGGGCAGTGAGTAATATCC
>JAQBYC010000169.1 GCA_027623205.1 Pseudomonadota bacterium
AAGATGTTCGTCGATTACGCCGGCGCCACCCTCGAAGTGATCGATGGCCTCACTGGCGAGGTCCAGAGCTTGCCGGTGTCTATGTTGATGCCGAACGGGCACGGTCGAATTGGTTGAAGTTGGAAGTGACCCATGGCAGCGACATGGCCGATGTCATGGTCACGCAGGACGCGCGCGTGCTGGGGGAGATGCAGAAGGACATTATTGGCCGCACCGGAAAGCGTGAGGCCGATAAAGCTTATCGGGCGATGGTGAAACACCGCCGTCAGTGGCGTGACGCTCGGGACAAGGTTGCAGGTGCATTCTTCCGTATCGACCAGCAGAGGCGGGCGATGGAGCTTGCTGTCAGAGATTATGAAGCGCTCCAGCGTTCAGGTGGGGATGCAGATTGGATAAGTGGTGTGGTTCTGGAAAAGATTAAGGCCCGGGCAAAGGCGTTGGATCGGGTGACCGGCGATATGATACACAAAGCCCGCCTTGCCGAGGATCGCAAAGAGCAGCTCTACCGGGCTTGGCGCAAACATGAAGAGCGCCGCCGCCAGCGTGAGCGGGAACGTGCCATGCGGGATTTGGGACTTTAAGAGATCTATAGTTATATGGAGGGGGAATGATATGTCCAAAGAATTTGAGAATTATAAATCGGCTGCGACTGGGTTCTCGGGTCAAAATTCTGATGTTCAACTTGAATGGCAACGACTGTTCGATTGGTACGCAAGTGATGGACGGCAGTTGTTTGTTGATGCATTCGCGAAAGAAACCGGGTTGCGCTTGGGAACGCCGCAAGCCCCCGATGATCTAGTCGGAGCGGCAATACCAAAGACCTATAGCGACTTGGATAACAAGAATACGGGAGACGCATTTTATCGCGCTCACGGCTTCTGGTTTCTCGAAGAGATGGACAATATCTTCGCTCGCGTCCTCAGAGATGTGGCGGAGCCAGAGGCTGTCCCAAGTCTCGGAGACGTGTTGAGATTTGCTCGCCCCGTCCTTATGGACAGCGTGCTTCTATTTGAACACTGGGGCACTTTCCGCGCCGGGGGGCCTGACGTCTATGGCATCGGAAAGAATACCTCGGAGCACATCATGGCGTTCTATCAAGGTGCTCGGCAGACGATCTATGGCCACGGGTCGTGGAATTTGAGCTCTGCAGACAATCACGCAGACTGAACCGCTCCGGGTTTGCCGGAGCGGTTCAGTATAGGTACGTCGTCTTGGTACCTCTCCCACCACATGTCCTTCGCTATCCAATCGGAGGACGTAGGTCTTCACACATTCAGCTGTAATCATGGTTTTCTCCTTTCATGTCAGCTGCTTCAAAAATCGTTTGGAAAATCTAATGGCGGCCTTCTAACGATGCGATACATCGCATCTGTAAAAGCGACCGGCAGATTGGCCGGGGCCAGCCAGAGGGCGCCAGCGGCGGCGTTGGCCACGTCATCATGACCGCGCTGCGGATGATCGATGCTATCCTTGCCGCTGCGCCCGGCCCGGCGTTCCAGCGATGCCAGTTGCCCAATGAGACGATCATGATCGAGCAGCGCGACCTCGCCGGCGTTCAGGGCCGGCAGCAGTTCGCGGTAAATATCAGACTTGGACAGCCCAGCCGGTTTGTAGGATATGCCATGGGTCTGGAACCGCTCCGCAGGCCAATCGCCGGCATAGCGATCGCCGTGGACCGTGGAGAGGTCGTAACGCTTGAGCAGGGCGGCATAGTCCGCCGTGACCGCTTCGGGGGAGAAGGGGGGCTTGGTCTCGCGTAGCGCCACCAGTACCGCCTGGCCATCGTCGTAATAGGCAATAGCCAAGGTATAGCTGTCGCTGCCGCTGCCGCCCGCCGGGTCGGCGAAGGCAATGTAGCTGCGCTCCGACAACGGGCCGCGCTCACGCACGCCGCGTTCGACCAGCGCCTCCAGGACTTCGCGTGGAATATAGCTGTCGAGATCGCTGCGAAATTCACCCCCATACTCAGATGACGCCGCGACAGGATCGCGCTCATAGGCCCGGTCGACCACCTTTTGGGATAAAGTTGGGTTCATGGTTCGGCTGGCGGCCTGCAGCACCAGGATCGGATCGCAATCCTTGCCGTGGTGGTCGCGGAACGCCTCCCACAGGGCCCCGTGGCGTCGGTAGGGCGAGCCCAGGCAGATGAGCAAGGCGCCAGGAATTGTGGCCATAGCCGGGCGCAGGGCGTCCAATATCTCGCGATCCGGGTTGGCGCTGCTATCGTCGCGCCAAAAGGCGGTTTCGTCGCACAGGGCGGCGACCACCGTGTAGCCGCGTACGGTCCGGAAGCTGGCGGTGTGGACTTCGATGGAAATGCCGTTGCTGAGATCGATGGCATCGGCAGTTATGCGTTCCACCATCTGGGCCAGCATCGGCACGCCTTCGATTAGCGCCGTTGCGTAGCGGAAGATGACGCGGGCCTGCCGGCGGTCTGCTGCCAGTACCATGATGGTGCCGCGCTCGCCGGGGGCCAGATGCTTGCTGTAATCCTTGAAGCAGGCGAGGAAAACGGCGATCAACGCCACGATGAATGACTTGCCCCCGCGCCGACCGACGATAAGCCAAGCTTCTTCGGCCTGTTCTGTCGGGGCTGTGTTGCGAGAGGTAAGGCGGCGAAACTGGGGCAGCTCGGCAGCGTCCATTGGCAGGGCGAAGATGGCCTTTAACAATATGGTCCAGGCGCGCCAGCTTTTGGGATTCGCGAAGAATGGCCCGAATAGGTGTGGATCGCGCATGGCCTCGGTGATGCTAACCGACATTGGCTTGCCCCTGGAGGTAATCGTTGAGCGAGACTTCACGGCGATGCCGCGTGAGGCCCAAGGTCCGGAACAGGCCGACCATGGCGTTGATGGCCATGATGTATTTGCCCAGTTCAATGTCCTGGCCGCTGGCCATCGCGGCTTCCAGGCTTTCGGCCCTGGCTTCCAGGTAGATGGCGCGCTTAGCCAGGGATCGCTGTTGGTAGGATAGGTTTGCCTCGCCGCCCAGGTCGTCTTGCAGCGCGGTTAGCCGGCCCTTTAGCTCCCGCGCAACCTGCGTTCGGCCATCCAGGCCGGCCAGAAAATCCTCGCGGTATGCCGCCGGGACCCAGTCGGGTTTAGCGCCCTTTTGCCCAGGTTTACCGGCCACAACAGCTGCATACCTCGGTTATAAAATCGGGGACCGGATTTTTTGAGAATGCGCTAACCGCTTGAAATAACGGGAGAATGCCGGTTTTAGCTTGCTCCGGCTCGGATCTGGCGGTACCCCCATGGCCTTGGGCATCTAGGCGGAATACGGTTATACCCCTTCTTTCCAGGCCTAGCAGGCGCCACAACGCCTCTCGCGGCCCGGGGTGGCGCGTCGGGTCGTACAGAACCCGGCACAAGCGGCCCCGTCGCCCTGCTATACGGTACCGGGCGATGGAATAGGGGGGGTGTTTGTAAATAGAATCTTTATTTACATTTACCCCCGCTATTATCGGACCAAAACTCCCGCCATGCTGCCGAATCCAGTCGTCTGCCGCGCCGGTCGTTTTCCATAGGTCGGGGAACGCCTTGTGCAAATCTCGGGCCGACAAAGGCAACAGGCCGGCCCGCGCCCAAGCGCGATCAAAACGTGATCCGCCCTGGCGCAGCTCCTTTAGCGTCACCAACTTGTCAACCATGATGTCCAGCGGTACGGAACACAAAATCAGAACGCGCTTGGGCTCCGGACAGTGAATCAGCCTTATGCGGTCGATGGCCTGCAGGCTCTCGCGTTCACGGATCAGTTCGAGCAAAAGCTGACCGCGCCGATCGGGGTGGACGTGCGTAAGCACCCCATGTCGCGATCCGTCACGCATCGTGTAGCCCCTGGCCTCGGTCAAGTAGCCCCTCTCGCCGGCTAACTTGAGTGGATCGGGGTCGTCGCACCAGATGGCCCGTGACATCGCGTCCACCGCCGCCGGGGGCGCTTGCTCGCGACCGATGATAATCACCGTGTCATGGTTGGCCCATAAATCGGAACCGCGTAGATTTCCAAAATGGGCCACATCGGCGCCTTTGATAGTGGAGGCGCGGCCTTCGGCGTTGTCGCCGGCCAGAACCATGCGAACCGGCTTGTTAGTGACCACGAGGACACGGCTCCCGGCGGCGACTTCCTTATCGATGATTTCCTGTATACTGCGTAGGACTTGGGTCATTGCCGGCATATCGGTTTTTAAGCCAACAAGCCGCGCTTTCGCCAATCGCGTCGAATAGCACTGGATTACATGGGCGTTGCGCAACACGGGAATATCGACCTCTGTAAGCCAGCCCCCGAATATGCGTTGATTAATCTCTAGGCTGGCGTCGGCGTCACACAGGAGGACGGCAGTGGTGTTGGCGATCTGAGCGCGCCTGCGCCAAGCGACCTCGACGCGACATTGACGTTCTGTCTCTCCGTTCACCTTGACCGGGGCGTCTGCCCTGATCTTGACCCCGTGGAGTGGGCGGACAATATCAATCTCAGCGGCGACGGATCGCCAGAAACGCGCAAGCTTTCGATCCTCGTTTCTGGTCAGCTTCTGAATGGCCCTTAGTGCGGTCTCGTCCGGCATTCCGGGGTGAACTTTGGAGTCAGTCTCGACTTCTAGAGCCCGCGCCTCCTCAAGGGCCATTTCCTTGGTGATGCCGCGATCGATCAGCGCCTCTCGGTAATCGACGCCGGTGTCGAGGTGGTCTTTCGCGGCCTTGGCGGCCAGGCCGGCCAGGCGATCTAGTGAAAAGGACAGCTGACCAATGAACCGATTGACCGCGCTTTCGTCTACGATGACAAGGTCTGATCTGGGCAAACCGAAGGGCCGAGCCAGTATCAGATAATCCTGCGCCCAAATCCTTATACCCGGGTCCTTGTCGGAAAATTGTGCCAGATAGCGGCAACCGTCGAAGAAGGGGCACTGCCGTACACTGTCGGAATACTCAACTTTCCTGCACACCGTCTCATATACTTTTAAGCCGGCGCGGGCGGCGGCGGCGGCGACCTGCCAGCGCGGGCACATCGGATCATCCGGCGCGCCGTTCTCCCGTCCTCGGATCACTCGGACACGGGCCTCGGAGGGGAAGCGGTCCAGAAGCTCTTCGGCCAGCGCTGTCGTCGATACGTAAATATCCACGTAGTTCATACGCAGCCGGTTGTAGGCACTAATGAAGGCTTGAGATTTCCCCAATCCCGCCGCCGCCTTGATCTGGAGACGTGGCGCGTGGTCAAGATCGGCGATGCCGTGGGACGCCTTGATGTGCGCCTTGATGTCACGCGTGGCGGCTGATTTGCGGACTTTAACTTCGGCTTCGATGCGCTCCTCGACATCCTCGTCCGGGCCAAAGAAACCTCGAGGGGTCTCGGCATCCAGTTCAGCCTGCTTTTCCGTGTCAATCATTTGATGAGCGGCTTCCCGGCGCGCGTCAAATTCGCGGCGAACAGCTGAGAACTCCCGGGTCTTTTCAAGGTAATGATCAATTAAACGGTGCAGTTTCTTAGAGCCAGCAACGGCATCCAATTCTTCCCAGCGTGAATAGGCTGGCGGCACGTCTGCAATCAACCGATGCTGGCGTCGGTGCGCATCGCCAAATTTTTCGATGGCGCCCCGGATGCTATCATCAAGATAGGCGTCGGACAGATATCGACCCAAATCTATTTCTGGCCTGCGTGGGGCGGCCCGAATGGCCTGGCGAACCTTATCTTTGAGTGCGGTACGGTTGGTTGCCCTGCCATGCGTGCCAACATGAGCCGCAATGGCACGCAATATTGGATCGTGAAAACCGCGTCGATCCTTACCATGTCCGATTTTTGCGAGCTGTTCCTCAAAGCCCACAACGCCAGTGAAGTCGCCGCCGGGACCTTCGTTAGCATCGGATTCCGGTAAATCAATTTCAGGGAAATCGACCGAGTCGACTAGTCCAGACAGCAGGCCCGATCGGAGACGTATCGGATCGCTGAGGCCGTCTGCAAAATTGGGTGCGGCAGTGTAATGCGGCTGAACGGTGCGAAAGAGGGCGATATCGATGGGGGCGTCAATGCTATCCGCCCAAACCGTAAGTTCACCCTCCGTGACCGCTCGGCCAAACCAAAACCACAGGTGCGCCGACACGGTAGTGCCATCACCCATGCCCGCGCTTGAAGAGAGCTGCCAGTGGCAGGTGGCGTGCCTAAACTCCTTGGGCAAAAAGTTGAGCAAGAACTTGATCGCCCCCTCCGGGTCGGAGATCAGATCGATATCAGCGGAACATGGGACCTTGTCGAAGTCGACCAATACCCAATAGCGACCCCCCCCGGCCTCTTGAAATGGGGCGTCCTCGCCGCGCTTCTTGCGGCGTACAGGTCGCGAGATGTTGACGCCGGGCTTCGGTTCTCCCCGAATAACAAAAGCGTTGGACTGGCCTTCCATACCATGAAGAAACCGACTGAGGTCGTAGATGTCCGTCAGTTCTTGGACCGAAGCGTTGAAATGCATGCCTGCGTTGAAATCTACTTTGGTGAGGTTTCCATCCGCGCCAATCCGCCACGTCTTGGTGGCCGTTTTCCCTGGCAGGCATCGCAGGATGGTGATGGACCCGGCGCTCATTCGGCGGCCCTCGCGGGTGCCGGTTGTTCGTGCACGGCCTCCTTCTCGACCTCAGCGGCAAACTCATCAACCGCGATCTCGGCCAACAGCCTCACTAGCTCTTCTAGGGCCGGGTTCACGACGCCTCACCATCGTCAAGGGTGGCCGGGTCCAAATTGAGAGCCTTAGCTATGTCGATGAGATTTCTGGCTGACGGTTGGCGGTCCCCACGCTCGATTTGGCAGAGCCAAGCTTGGGATTTTCCTACAGCTGCGGCAAGCGCGCCCTGCGATTTCCTTTGCAGGAAGCGGTGAAATCTAATCCGATCAGCGTAAGTTTCCCTTTGCATAGTTTAATTTTAAACGGGGATGGGGTATGCTCGCCTAAGACGCAAATAAGCCGGGTAGAACAATGGTTTACAGAAAGCGAAATAGGCCCATCATAGACCCCGGAACGGGTATTACCCTCGCGCGGCAGCGGCGCGAGGTGCCAGACGAAAACCTGATGATGCTTGGCGACAATAATGTTCCAAAGGGTACATTCGATGGAGAGTTTTGGGCGGAAGAGAACGATTCAACCTGCGATCCGCGTTCCGGCGGCATTTTCAATCCAACCTCGATGGCGGCGCTTGGCGGCGTAAGCGAACGGACATTGGTCAATTCAGTTTTCCCAAGCATGACCAATAGCCTCTACCACGTAGGCCCTGTCGCGATTGCAGGCGTGGCCGCGATCAAAGAGGCGTGCCGCGTCTATAATATTGAAATGCGAAACCGCCAAAGCGAAGCTGGAAGGCGTAATTCGAAGGGCTGGCACAAAGGGCTCACCGATGCGTCAAGCGGAACGAATATCATCCAGAGTTAGCAAAGGCGCAGATTTCTGAATCCTCCGCGATGCCCCATAGGTAGATTGAAAATGGTCGGATGTGGGTCCTAGGGTAAGCGCCCGGTGAACCCGCTCTGCCTTTGAAGGATTGTGAGAGGTAACCCGCATTCTTCATGGCGGTCAGGAAATCCCGCGAATCCATGCCCTCGGAGCGCAAATCCACCTCCACC
>JAQBYC010000002.1 GCA_027623205.1 Pseudomonadota bacterium
CGACTGGGGAAACGGCAGATCGTCACGGGCAAGGACATCCATGCCCAACGCTAGATCTAGTGGGCATGGGAGTCAACCGGATAGGCAAGCTTTCTTCCCCCGAATAGTCACGATAGAGCGTATGATGATCGTCTTCATAGACGACGGTGTACCCCATGAATGCCAGATCGTTATCGCTAATTCCGTCAATACAGACGTACCACATTAGCCAACAGCCAATAACTCTTCGCGCTCAATCGTTCCGGTTGGAATGAATTGAGTGGCGTTAATTTGGAAACTGGGGCTGACAAATCTTGCTGTGCGACTGGCGTCGTAGAACAATATCAACGCCCGAACTTTTTCCTTAAGGGCCGCTTCGGTCTCAGCTTCTAGGCAGAAGTAGGGCGATGTGTTGGTCGCCGCAAGAAATGTGCCGCGAGTAGTCTCGGTGAGGTAAATCGTTGATTTCTCGTTCATCGGACACCCTCCTTGGTGTTCGCCTGCTGCAATGATGTCTTCCAGACATTAATGGAGTGTTAAATATGGCATCCAAATGTGTCTTGAACAAGACCATATGTTGCATCAAAAATGCAACATACCACCAAGCGTAGAAATAATGTCAGGAAAAGAGCGGGTAATGATCAACGATGTAGCGAATGAGTCAAATCAATCATCGCTCGATCGCCCACAACATATCCTGCCCTTGCCCCTGTTCACGCTTGATCCGCCCCATCTTGGCCTGATCCCGTAACGAGTACCGAAGCCGTCGCGAAACCTCGGAGCGCAGTAGCTTGTCATTCAGATCAAGCCCGGCATCGAGCATAAGCGCCAAGGTAAGTGCTTCCCGGTCCATCGGACCGCGCACACGTAGTGTGGACAGGATAAACCGGGACATATAGCCGATACGAAACAGCCGGACGGCGTTTGTGATCTGTGTGATCCGTACAGGGCTGGAATTGCTATCTATCAGGCGAAGGGCGGCGTCAATGTGCGCCAGACTGTCCTGAAGCCATGCCAGGCGGGCTTCGACAATCTTGAGTTCATCCGCCAGTTCCGCGCGTTTGCGGACCAGTCCAGCGATAGCGTATTGATCTGCCATAGACGGATTGTAACGCCGTGGCCATTATCGGGGGATAGAGCCCTTGGTGTGTTTGCTACATAATTCCGCCATTGATCATAATCCCGTGGGTGGTCGGGAGGGGGAGCGGGTGGCTCGGCGACTCGATGAATATCGAAAATGGTAGGGCGGTTCGAGGCCGGCGGCCCTGGCTCTGCTTGTCTTGGCGGCAATGGGCGCTTAAGCTTTTGCCGCAGAGAGTCGGCGTAGGGGGCGACAGCCATGGGCGGCTGGACCATTTTGTTTGCCGCGGCCGCGGGGCTGGGTTTCGCACTCGCCCTTTGGTTAGGACTGCGGGAGCGGGAAAGCCGGCGGTTGGCCCTGGCCGGCAGCGCCAAGGCGGTGCAATTGGCCCGGCTGCGGGCCCTCGAAAGCCTGAACGACGGCGCCTTCATTGCCTGGCTGGCCGATGGCGGCATCTGGTCCCAGGGCCTGCCCACCCTGTTCGATTTATCCCCGGGCGACGTCGTCGCGGTGGAAGATCTGTCCCCCTTCGTAGCGGCGGCTGAATTTTCCGGCCTGGTCGAAAAAATCGCCGCCCTGCGTCGGGACGGCACGGCTTTCGTGCATGAATTGAACGCCGCCGATGGAGAAACCATCATCGAGGCCCACGGCACGCCCGGTGATCAGGATGGCGTCATTTTGGCCCTGGTCCGGCTGCGTGATATTGGCGCCCCCACCTATCAGGCGCGCCGGGCGCTGCGCCAGAACGAAGAAACCCTGGCCGATATGTCCCAGACCCTGGCGGGCTATACCACGCTGCTAAGGGATCTTCCCGTGCCCGTCTACCGCCGGAACGCCGATCTGGCGATGATTTGGTGCAACGTGGCCTATGCCAGACTGCTTGGCGCCACGGTGGCGGAGATCATCGCCGCGCGCGGCCTGGAAATCGAAACGCCGCTGGCGCCCAATCAGGGCAAGGTACTGGCGAACGCGGCCCGGAGCAGCGGGGAAAGCGTCAGTGAAAGCCGCCATTTCGTGGTTGGCAGCCAGCGCCGCAGCCTGGAAATCACCGAAGTTCCCAGCACCGATGGCCAGCATATCATCGGCTTCGTCCGCGACGTCACCCCGATCGAGGAGGCCCGGGACGAATTAAGCCGCCATGTCGATGCCCATGCCGAGGTTTTGAACAATCTCTCCACCGCAATCTCGATCTTTGGTCCGGACAAACGATTGTCCTACTACAACAATGCCTTTGCCGTGCTTTGGCAGCTGGACGAGGAATGGCTGAACGGCGGCCCGACCCATGGCGAAGTCCTGGATGAATTGCGCGAAGGCCGGCGGATCCCGGAGCAGATGGATTTTCCGACCTACAAACAGGGTTTCATGCGGCTTTATACGGATCTGCTGGAAACCCGCGAAGATGTCATTTATGCCCCCGACGGCCGGGTATTACGCCAGGTGATCTCGCCGCACCCTTTTGGCGGCCTGTTCTTTCTGGAGGAAGACATCACCGACAGCCTGGTGCTGGAACGTTCCTACAACACCTTGATCGCGGTGCAACAGGAAACCCTGGATAATCTCTATGAGGGGATCGCGGTTTTCGGCGGTGACGGGCGCTTGAAACTGGCGAATTCCGCCTTTGCCCGCATTTGGCAACTGGATCCGGAGATCCTGCTGGGCGAACCCCATGTGTCCGAGGTCGTTGAAGCTGTCCGGTCCACCCTGCGGGAAATCGGGGATTGGCCCGCGTTGCGCGATATCCTGATTGCCCAGGCCACCGAGCGGGAGAATAAATCCGGGCGGATGCGGCGGCGCGACAACGTGGTGGTGGATTTCGCCAGTGTCGCGCTGCCTGACGGCAATGTCCTGTTCACCTATATGGATGTGACCGACAGCGTCAACGTCGAGACGGCTTTGATGGATCGGAACCAGGCCTTGGTGGCGGCGGACCGGCTGAAATCGGAATTCCTGGCCAACGTCAGCTACGAATTGCGGACACCGCTGAACGTGATCATTGGTTTCACCGAAGTCCTGGGCAATGAATTCTTCGGCGAACTGAACCCGCGGCAGAAGGACTACACCGCCGATATCCTGCATGCCTCGACCCAGCTGTTGGATCTGATCAACAATATTCTCGATCTGGCCAGTGTCGAGGCCGGACAGATGGATCTGGCCGTCGGCCTGTTCGATGTTCACGAGGTGCTGGAGAATGTCATGACCCTGGCGCGCGAGCCGGCCAGCAAACATAAACTGGAAGTGGTTCTGGACTGCCCGGCCGATTTTGGCGCCATTGAAGGCGACGAACGCCGGATCAAGCAGGTCATGTACAAACTGTTGAGCAATGCCTTGACGTTTTCCGATCCAGGCGGGCGGATCACGATCGGGGCGCTGCGCCAGGATGGCGAAGTCGGCCTGTATGTCTCCGACAACGGTATCGGCATCGAGGCGGCGGATCAGAAAAAAGTTTTCGACAATTTCCAACGCGCGGCGCCGCCCGACCGCCCGCGCGGCGTTGGCCTGGGCCTGTCCCTGGTGAAAAACTTTGTCGAGCTGCATGGGGGCAGGGTGGAACTGGAGTCCGCCCCGGGCGAAGGCACCCAGGTGACCTGTTTTCTGCCGCCGCAACAAAACAAGACACGACCTGTCCTGGCCGCCGGTGATGGGGATTGAGCAAGCCGCCGATAATTGAAAGCCACCGCTTCCTGGCCGATGCGGCGGCCACGGCCGCCGCCGCCGCCGCCCTGGCGGCCCTGGCCCGGCACGGGGACATCTTCTGTCTGTACGGCGATCTGGGCGCCGGCAAGACCACCTTTGCCCGCGGTTTCCTGCGCGCCCTGGCGGTTGCCGAAGAGATCCCCAGCCCGACCTTCAATCTTGTGCTGGACTACGATACCGCCCTGGGTACGGTCTGGCATTTCGATCTGTATCGCCTTACCGCGCCCGATGAGGTGATCGAACTGGGTATCGAGGACGCCTTCGCGGGCGGCATCTGCCTGATCGAATGGCCCGACCGTTTGGGGCCATGGTTGCCAAAACAGCGGCTCGAAATTCATTTATCCGACGGCAGGGGCGGCGCCGGCCGGCACCTGCATCTGCGCGCCATCCGGGATGCCGCCGGCGCCGCGACGGACGATGGCATGGCGGCGGACGCCGAACGCTGGCGGGAGCCATGGTAAGCGCAGCGGCGGTCGCCGCCTTCCTGCAGCGCCATGGCTGGTCGGCGGCCGACCGTGCGCCCCTGCCGGGCGATGCCTCCGCCAGGCGCTACGAACGCCTGGTGCTAGGCGGCCGCCGCGCCCTGTTGATGCTGACCCCGCAGGACGATACGGCGGCGGATTTCATCGCCATCGCCGGGCTGTTGGCCGGGCTGAAACTTTCCGTGCCGCAAATTCTGGCCGCGGCGCCCGACCAGGGTCTGCTGCTGGTGGAGGATTTCGGCGACGGCACCTACACCGCCCTGTTGGATGGAGGCGCTCCGATGCTGCCGCTCTATCAACTGGCCATGGACGCGCTGATCCATTTGCATCGCGGTTTCGCGGTGAAACCCGGCATGGCCCCGGCGCGGAATTTGCCGGTGTTCGATGCCGCGCGGTTTTTGCAGCAGAGCATGCTGTTTTGCGAAAGCTTTCTGCCCGGCGCGGCCGGCCCGGTCGAAGGGGCCGTCACGGAGGCTTTCAGCCAGGCCTGGAGGATCGCCCTGGGCCGGGCGATGGCCGTGCCGCAATCGCTGCTGCTGCGGGATTTTCACGCCGGCAACCTGTTTCATCTTGCGGACCGGCCCGCGGTCCAGGCGTGCGGCCTGATTGATTTTCAGGATGCCGGCATCGGCCCGGTAACCTACGACCTGGTATCCCTGCTGCAGGACGCCCGGCGCGATATCCCCGACGAGGTGACGGCGGCCTGTCTGGCGCAATACCGCGCCGCCTTTCCGGACATCGACCGGGCGGCGTTCGAGACCTCCCTCGCGGTCATGGCGGCGCAGCGCCATGTCCGGGTGATCGCCGTCTTTTCCCGTCTGGCGCAACAGGGCAAGCCGGGCTATATGGCGCATCTGCCCCGATCGTGGCGCTTGCTGGCCCGGGCCCTGCGCCATCCGGCCCTGGCCCCGCTGGCCGCCTGGTTGGAAGCCAATGTGCCCCGACCGGCGCGGTCATAACGCCTTCGTAATGAACGCCGGGCTGCCAGAGCGCTCTGGCGTCAGACATTCAATTTACGGCATGGGCGCGGACGAAATCCGCATCGATGGTCAGGCCCAGACCGGGGCGGTCGGGGATATCAATACGCCCCGCCTCGACCGCGAAACGTTCAGCCACCAGGTCGTGCATCAGGGGATTGTGGCCCAGGGAATACTCCACAGTAAAAGCCGCCGGCGCCGTGGCGCAAATTTGCAGGCCGGCCGCGAACATCACGGCCCCACCCCACATGTGCGGGGCCAGGCGGATTTGCTGGCTGCTGGCCAGGGCGGCGATGCGCATGGCCTCGGTGATGCCGCCGCAGATCGCCAGATCCGGTTGAAAAATATCAACCGCACGGGCCATGGCGAGATCGCGAAAATCAAACCGCGTGAAGATGCTTTCCCCGGCCGCGATGGGAATATCCGTACTGGCGCGAACTTCGGCGCAACCCGCGATGTCATCCGCGGTAACCGGTTCCTCCAGCCAGGCCAGGTCATAGTCGGCGGTCAGACGGCAGAACCGCTTGGCCTCGGCGCAATCGAAGGTACCATGCGCGTCAGCCATAATGCCCACGCCGTCGCCCAGATACTTGCGGGCGGCGGCGACCCGCCCGGCCGAGGTTCGGGCATCGCCATCGGCGGCGCCAACCCGCATCTTCACGGCGCCGAAGCCCCCCGTTTCGATATAGCCCGCCAATTGCTCGCCGATGGCCTCGGCCGGCGCCCAGCCGCCGGAGGCATAGGCCGCCAAACTGTCACGGCACTTGCCCCCCAATAGCTGCCAGATCGGCACGCCCAGCGATTGCCCCAGCAGATCCCAAAGCGCGATATCGATACCGCTGATGGCGGAGATGGTCAGGCCGCGCCGGCCCAGGGCCGGAAAGACATGCCCCCGCTCCGCCGCGAAATGGGCCCGGCTGCCGTTATACATCGCCTCCCAATGGCCGGCGATACGGCACGCATCCTGGCCGATCAGCTGCGCGCCCAGTTCGTCCTGGATCAGACTTGCCAGGGCCCGGCCGTCACCCAGATTGCCGACCCCGGCCTTGGCCTCGCCATGGCCAACCAGGCCGCCTTCCGTCACGATACGCACCAGTACCGTATCGAACGAGCGCATGCGTCCAAAATCAGAGGTATGCTGCTTCGCCTCCGGGATCGGCACGCGCAACCAAATAGCTTCAACCGATCTGATTTTCATGGGCCTGCCATCCTTGCACCGTTTTGCACCGTTAGCCGTAACTTCGTATAGAGCCATTGAACCAATTACTTAAGTCGCGTTCGCGACGCCATCTAATTGAAAATTGCGCTATTCCAGCTCGACGATCATTTCCACTTCCACCGGAATCTGGAATGGCAGCGACGACATGCCGACGGCGGAGCGGGCATGCCGACCGGCCTCGCCAAAGACCTCGAACATCAGGTCGGAAAAGCCGTTGATGACCCTGGGGTGTTCTTTGAAGTCAGGCGCGGCGTTGACCATGCCAAAGACTTTGACGACGCGCTTGACCTGGTCCAGGCTGCCAATCTCGGCCCGCAAGGTCGCCAGGGCATTCAGACCCACCAGCCGCGCCGCGGCCTGGGCGTCTTCTATGCTCATGTCATCACCGACCTTACCGGCCGGGGAGGTATTGTCCGGCCTGCGCGGGCCCTGACCTGAAATATAGACCAGATTGCCGGTCCGGACCGCGCCCACGTAACTGCCCATCGGGGCCGGTGGGCTTGGTAGTTCGATACCTAGTTCCCGCAGCTTGGCTTCTGCTCGCATTGTCTCGTCTCCTTTGTTGACGGTTCGCTTTCCTATCCGCCTAGCTTAACATTACTATTGCAGGGTCACGAAACTGGGAGCGCGAGAAGATGGGTCAATTCGGGATCAGCCAACCGGTGCTGCGGCGCGAGGATGACAAACTGTTGCGCGGGGCGGGCCGGTTTATTGATGATCTGGCGCCGCACGGCCTGGTGCACGGTCATGTCCTGCGTTCACCCCACGGCCATGCCCGGATCGTTGGCATGGAGGTAACCCAGGCCCGCGCCGCACCCGGCGTGCTGGCCGTCTATACCGCCGCGGAACTGGCCGCGGCCGGAATTGGGCCGATCCAACCCGTCGCCACCCCCAGTCCCCGTCCCGGCAGCGTCTTCCAATCGCGGCCGCAACCGATTTTGGCCGTCGACAGCGTGCAATATGTGGGCGACAGCGTCGCCTTCGTGGTGGCGGAGACGCCCGCACAGGCCCAGGACGCGGCGGAACTGATCGACGTGGACTACGCCCCTCTAAAGGCCGTGATCGGCTGCGACAATGCAGGCGAGGCGGCGCTGTCCTTTGCCTGGGAAATGGGTGATGGGGCGGCCGTGGCGCAGGCCTTCGCCACCGCCCATCACCGCAGCAGCCTGGATCTGGTTAACAACCGGGTGGTTCTGGCGGCCCTGGAAACCCGTGGCGCGGTTGCGGAATATGACGCCGCCGCCTTCGGCGGCCGGGGCAAATTTACCCTGACCACCACGACCCAGATGCCCAATATCATATGCGAGCAGTTGGCCAACGATGTCTTCCGCGTCGACCGTGAACAGGTCCGGGTGCTGGTGCGCGATGTGGGTGGCGGATTTGGTGGTAAGAATTCACTGTTTCCGGAATATCCTCTTTGCCTGCTGGCGGCCCGGGACCTGGGCCGGCCGGTGAAGTGGATCGGTCAGCGGTCGGACGCCTTCGTGACCGATTTCCATGGCCGGGACAACGTGATGCGCGGTGAAATGGCCTTTGACGCGCAGGGGCATTTACTGGCGGTGCGTGTGGCGAGCCAGGCGGACATGGGCGCCTATACCGCGGGCCGGGGCGTCGTTTCGCCGGTCAACGGCATGGTGATGCTGTCCAATTGTTACCGTATTCCTCGGATCCATGCCGAGGTCTGGGCCCGCCATACCAATACGGTGCCGACCGACCCCTACCGGGGCGCGGGCCGGCCCGAGGTTTTGTTCATGATCGAACGCCTGATGGATGTAGCCGCCGGTGAGATGAACATCGACCGTGTTGAACTGCGGCGGCGCAATCTGATCCCGCGCGAGGATTTCCCCTACGCCTCGCCTACGGGTTTGAACTATGACCTGTGTGACTTTACCACGGTGATGGACGGCGCCATGGACAAGGCCGATTGGCGGGGTTTCGAGGAACGCCGGCGGGCGGCGCGGGAACGAGGCCGTCTGCGCGGCATCGGCATGGCCAATTATATTGAACGCTGCGGCGGCGGCGCGGGTTTAAGCGAGGCGGCGAGGCTGGAATTCGATGCCGAGGGCGGGGTTACCGTCTATTCCGGCGCCATGGCGAACGGACAGGCGCACGAGACCGCATTCAGCCAAATTCTGCATCATTATTTTGATCTGCCGTTTGATAAGATCCGCGTGGTCGAGGGCGATACGGACCTCATTGCCACTGGCACGGGGACCGGCGGATCCTGGTCTATTCCCATGGGCGGCGGCGCCATCAGCCTGGCCTCGGAGCAGGTGATCGAAAAGGCCAAGCGCATTGCCGCGCATCTATTGGAAGCGCCGGCCGCCGATATGGAATTCGCCGACGGCCAGTTCAAGGTCGCCGGCACCGACCTGCACATCTCGTGGCGGGAAGTCGTGCGCGCCAGCCGCGATCCCAGCCAACTGCCCGGCGGCGAAGAACCGGGTCTCGATACTGAAGCCCGCTTCACGCCGGCGAATTTCACCTATCCCTATGGCTGCCATATCGCCGAGGTGGAGGTTGACCCCGACACCGGCG
Source organism: Pseudomonadota bacterium (assembly GCA_027623205.1). GTDB lineage: Bacteria > Pseudomonadota > Alphaproteobacteria. The sequence goes on from JAQBYC010000002.1 coordinate 8,971, forward strand.
CGACCGAACTGGTCGCCTATCACTGCATGCATGATTTTGGCGTGGTTTTGAACCCGCTGCTGCTGGCCGGTCAGGTTCAGGGCGGTCTGGCCCAGGGTATCGGCCAGGCCTTGATGGAACATACGGCCTATGATGACGCAGGACAGTTGTTATCCGGTTCGTTCATGGACTACCGCCTGCCCAGGGCGGACGATCTGCCTGATCTGAATTTCGCGGCTCATGTCACGCCAAGCCCGCAAAATCTGCTGGGGATCAAGGGTTGTGGCGAAGCCGGGGCTGCCGGCGCGCCTCCCGCGGTGATCAATGCCTTGGCCGACGCCTTGCGCGACCATGGCATCCGTCATATCGACATGCCGGCAACCTCGGAACGGGTTTGGTCGGCGATGCAGTCGGCGGCGACCGCAAGGCCCGGCGCATAGATGAAGATCCAAGAACGTGGGCCGTCAATACGCGCACCAAGGCGCGACGAATTTCCTTGCGCCCCAATTTCAATGTCATTTCCATATTGATTGCTGGATGCCCTCGCCTTTTGCCGCGTTTCCGCTTGGCTGATCAACAGAGGGTTGACGGCTCTCCCGGCGCAGGGAGCCGCTGACCAATGTTCCTGGACGGCGGGGTGGGAATTGCTTATATCCAGGCTACTATGGGCGAGCCTGAACAAAAATTTTTGAAGATGCATGGTGCGGGCAACGACTTTGTCGTGCTGGATCTGCGCCGTACATCCCTGCGCATGGATGCCGCGCTGGCCCGCGCCTTGGCGGACCGGCGGAAGGGCGTGGGCTGCGATCAGGTGATCTCGATTGAACCGTCCAACCGGGCCGATGCTTTCATGCGCATCCATAATCCCGACGGCAGTGAGGCGCAGGCCTGCGGCAACGGCACCCGCTGCGTGGCCAGCCTGCTGTTCGCGGAAAGCGGCCAGAACCATGCGGTGATCGAAACCCGGGCCGGCCTGTTGCCCAGCCGGGCGGCTGAAAACGATTGCATTCAGGTGGATATGGGCCCGGCCTATCTGGATTGGCGGGATATCCCGTTGGCCTATGAAATGGACAGCCTGCATCTGGATCTGTCCCTTGCACCGGATCGGGGACCATTGTTGAGCGATCCCTGCGCGGTCGGCATGGGCAATCCCCATGCGGTGTTTTTTGTCGATGATTTGGATGCCGTGGATTTTGCGTCCGTCGGACCGGTATTGGAGAACCATGCCTTGTTTCCCGAACGGGCCAATATCGGCGTGGTGCAGATGCTGGGCGCGGATCGCCTGCGCCTGCGGGTTTGGGAACGCGGCGTCGGGTTGACCCTGGCCTGCGGGTCCGGCGCCTGTGCCGCCCTGGTGGCGGCCCATCGGCGCGGCAAGTGCGGGCGCCGGGCGCGCCTGACATTGGATGGCGGTGCCTTGATTGTCGAATGGCGTGCCGATGACGGGCATGTCCTGATGACCGGCCCAACGGCAACGGCCTATTCCGGCGTGCTGGATGACAGCCTGATGCGCGCGGCGCTGGCAGGATCAAGATCTGTCGCATGAAGGCCCTGGAAGTCATAAATTTCGGTTGCCGCCTGAACGCCTATGAGGCGCAGGTGATGCGTGATCAGGCGCAAAATGCCGGCTTGCGCGATGCGATCATCATCAACACCTGCGCCGTCACCAATGAGGCGGTACGTCAAGCGCGGCAGGCCATCCGCAAGGCGCGCCGAGACCGGCCGGAGGCGACCATCGTGGTGACCGGCTGCGCCGCGCAGTTGGAGCCGGGCGCTTTTGCAGCCATGGATGAAGTTGACCGGGTTCTGGGCAATCAGGAAAAACTGCAGGGGCAAAACTTTGTCACGCCCATGGATAGCAAGATCCTGGTCGATGACATCATGGCGGTAACGCAATTGGCCGGCCATCTGGTGCCGGGCTTTGACGGCCGTGCCCGCGCCTTCGTGCAGGTGCAACAGGGCTGCGACCATCGTTGTACATTTTGCATCATTCCCTTCGCCCGCGGCCCCTCGCGCTCGGTGCCCATGGGCGCCATCGTGCGGCAAATCAGGGCGCTTGTAGAGAATGGATACAGAGAGGTGGTTCTGACCGGCGTTGATATCACGGCCTATGGCAGTGATCTGCCGGGCCGTCCCAATCTAGGGCAATTGCTGCGCCGGCTGTTACGTGCAGTGCCGGAATTGCCACGCCTGCGCTTGTCATCTTTGGATGCGGTGGAAATCGATCCGGAACTGGAGCGGCTGCTGCTGGGCGAGGAAAGGGTAATGCCCCACCTTCATCTTAGCTTGCAGGCGGGCGATGACATGATTTTGAAGCGCATGGCCCGCCGTCATAGCCGGGCCCAGGCCGTGGATTTATGTCAACGCCTGCGCGCCGGCCGCCCTGATATGGTGTTTGGCGCCGATCTGATCGCCGGTTTTCCCACCGAGACCGAAGTGCAGTTCCAGAATTCCCTGTCCTTGATCGACGACTGCGGCCTGACCTATTTGCATGTCTTTCCCTATTCCGAGCGGCCGGGCACCCCGGCGGCCCGCATGCCCCAGGTGCGTGGGGAAGAGCGGCGGCGGCGCGCCGCCCTGCTGCGGAAAAAGGGCGCGTCGGTACTGGCCGAATTCCTGGCCTCGCGGGTCGGCGGAACCTGCCGCATGTTGTTGGAACGGCCGGGCGCGGGCCGTAGCGAACAATTCGCGCTGATTGAGCTTGATCAGACCATCGCCGCCCCGGATAGCGGCATCGTCAACGCCGAGATTATCGCCGCGACCCATGACCGGTTGATCGGACGTCTGGCTGCATGAAGATGGATAAGCCTGGGCTGTTTTCCCGTCTGAAGGCCGGACTTAGCCGTACGGCGGGCAATTTCAACGCCGGCCTGACGTCGGTTTTTACCAAACGCAGGCTGGACGCGGCGGCGCTGGAGGAGTTGGAGGATCTGTTGATCGCGGCGGACCTTGGTCCGGCGGTTGCCGCGCGGGTCAGCGGCAAGCTGGCGGCCGAGCGGTTCGACAAGGAAATCAGCGAGCACGAGATCAAGGCGGCCCTGGCTGAAGTGATGACCGAAATATTGGAGCCGGTGGCCCGGCCCCTTGCCATAGATAGTACAAACCGGCCACATGTGATTTTGGTCGTCGGTGTAAACGGCACCGGAAAGACCACGACCATAGGCAAAATCGCGCATAATTTGCGGGCGGAAGGCAAATCCGTCGTCATGGCCGCCGCCGATACTTTCCGCGCCGCCGCCATAGAACAGTTGGAGGTTTGGGGCCAACGCTCGGCCGCGACCGTGGTCCGGCGCGACGTTGGTGCCGATCCGGCGGCGGTCGCCTATGAGGGTTTGCAGCAAGCCCAGGCCCTGAATGCCGATGTACTTTTGGTGGACACCGCCGGGCGTCTGCAAAACAAGGCCGGTCTGATGGATGAACTGGCCAAGGTGGTGCGGGTGCTAGGCAAGTTGGATGCAAAGGCGCCCCACGATTGCCTTTTGGTACTGGATGCGACCACCGGTCAAAACGCGCTGCGTCAGGTTGAGGTCTTTGCCGATGTCTGTAACGTTACCGGTTTGGCAATGACCAAATTGGATGGAACCGCCCGGGGCGGCGTGCTGGTCGCCGTCGCGGAACGCTTTACCTTACCTGTACATTATATCGGTATCGGCGAAGGCATAGATGATTTGCAGCCCTTCGCGGCCACGCCATTTGCACGCGCGGTGGCAGGATTGGACGGCTGAGCCGCACCCCCGCCCGTCCTCGCCAACGCCTAATTATACTCACCAGAATTATAATTATTTGATAATAATAGTGCTTAAGTCGTAATGCTGAATTATTATCAACAGGGAAATCGTATGCGGAATCGCAGATGCTCGGATCTGTTTGTAACGTTTTTATAATTGCGCTACAATTCTGCCGTGAACGAAGGATTGGCATTACGACATTTTCAATCTTGAAATTGGTGGCGACGGCAGCTCTATGGTTGCAGGCTGCCTTTATGGCGTTGTCCGCCTTGAGGCGCTGACATGATCAAAAATCGCTGGTCTTGATTCGAGGAATATCGAAAATGGATCGGCAACGGATTTTGTTTCGTATATCGAACACGTTAAGGTCGGCTGCGTTCATTTTGTGACGGGAATAAGGATGCTGGGACGAATTCTAATTGTCGATGACGACCCTGATATGCGTTTGGTTTTGCGCGATCATTTAGAAGCCGAAGGGTTCGATGTCGCCGAGGCCGCCAACGGTGCCGAGATGCGCGTGGTTATTGAACGGAATACGGTAGACCTTGTAATCCTCGACCTGCAATTGCCCGACGAAGACGGCTTGAATTTGGCCAAGGTTCTGCGTGAAAAAACCGACGCAGGTATCATCATGCTGACGGGCAAGGGTACAACCGTTGATATGGTCGTCGGCTTGGAAGTCGGCGCTGATGACTACATGGCCAAACCCTTCAAGTCGAGGGAATTGCTGGCCCGCATTCGCAGCGTGCTGCGCCGTACCAAGGAAGCGCGCAACGCAAAGCCGGGAACCGGCGGCGGCATCGTGCGCTTCCAGGGCTGGCGCTTTGAAAGCGCATTTCAACGTTTGACCGGCCCTCAAGGGCAAGATTCGGTGTTGACGGCGGGGGAATCCCGCTTGCTGCAAACCTTGATTGATAACATAGGTAAAACGGTGGAACGGGATATCCTGCACCGCGAGGCGCTGGGTTACGCCATGCAAGCCAACAGCCGGAATATTGATGTCCTGGTCGGCCGCTTACGGCGCAAACTGAACAGCGATGGCACCAAGGAAAACCTGATCAATTCTGTCCGTGGTATCGGCTATGAGTTTATCGGCAAAATCGACCGCGATTAGACCATTTTCGATACATCAGGGTCGCGAACGCAGCACACGTAATTGCTCTATTCTGAACGTTCTGAGCACATTCGATCCGCCTGGGCTCTCTAGCGCGAGGCTGAACCATCTGACAATTTCGCCACTGCTTGCGCCGCGGCAAGGCGGGCAATAGGCACCCGAAAGGGCGAGCAGGACACATAATCCAGGCCAATGGATTGGCAAAAGGCAATGGACGCAGGGTCGCCGCCGTGTTCGCCGCAGATACCCAGCTTTAAATCCGGGCGGGTCCTGCGTCCCCGCTTGGCCGCCAGCTCCACCAGTTCGCCGACGCCATCCCTGTCCAGTGTCGCGAACGGGTCGGCTTCCAGAATGCCCTTGCTCCGGTAGTCTGGCAGAAATCCGGCGGAATCATCACGACTGATGCCAAATACAGTCTGGGTCAGATCATTCGTTCCGAACGAGAAGAATTCAGCTGCTTCCGCAATTTCTCCGGCCCGCAGGGCGGCCCGGGGCAATTCGATCATGGTGCCGATCAGATAATCCAGTTTGCCGCCCCGTTCGGCTGAAACCCGTTCGGCCACGGCGGCAATACGTTCCTGCAGGAAGACGAACTCCGCCTTGCTGGCGATCAGGGGGATCATGACCTCCGGCACCACCGCTTCGCCTTGCGCGGCACCGACGATCGCGGCTGCCTCGAAGATGGCCCGGGCCTGCATCTCGTAAATTTCCGGATAGGAAATGCCCAGGCGGCAGCCGCGATGGCCCAACATCGGATTGTATTCATGTAGCTGGTTGGCTCGATGGCGCAAATCCTCGACCGAGGTCCCCGTCACGGCGGCCAGTTGCGCCAGTTCACCGTCGGACTTCGGCAGGAATTCATGCAACGGCGGATCCAATAACCGGATCGTCACCGGCAAGCCGGACATGATGGTGAACAGATCAATGAAATCCTGCCGCTGCATGGGCAGAATCTTGGCCAGGGCCGCTTGCCGGCCCGCGAGATCCTGGGCCAGAATCATTTCGCGCACAGCCAGAATACGCTCGGTATCGAAGAACATGTGCTCGGTGCGGCACAGTCCGATGCCTTCAGCGCCGAACCCAATCGCCGCCCTGGCATCCGCTGGCGTTTCGGCATTGGTGCGAACGCCAAGTTGGCGGATCTCGTCCGCCCAGCCCATCAGGGTGCCAAAGTCGCCGGACATTTCGGGCTGTATCGTCTTAACCTCGCCCAACATGACCTCACCGCTGCTGCCGTCAATAGTGATGACGTCGCCGGCGGCAATAGTGATGTCGCCAATGTGCATCGTTTGCGTTTGGTAATCGATCCGCAATTGCCCGGCGCCTGATACACAGGGCCGGCCCATACCGCGGGCAACCACCGCCGCATGGCTGGTCATGCCGCCGCGTGAGGTCAGGATGCCGCGCGCCGCGTGCATCCCATGGATATCTTCCGGCGAGGTTTCGATCCGTACCAGCAGGATATTCTCGCCAGCGTCCGCCAGGGTCACGGCCTGATCGGCGGTAAAGGCAACCTTGCCCGTGGCAGCGCCAGGAGACGCGGGCAAACCGCGGGTCATAACCTGCCGCATTGCGTTCGGATCCAAAGTGGGGTGCAATAATTGATCCAACGAATCCGGATCGACCCGGTTTATGGCTTCTTCTCGGCTCAACAGTCCTTCCTGCGCCATTTCCACGGCGATTTTTATCGCGGCACCGGCGGTGCGCTTGCCGGACCGGGTTTGCAGCATGTAAAGGCTGCCCCGCTGCACCGTGAACTCGATGTCCTGCATATCCCGATAATGGGCTTCCAGGCGTTGATAGATTGCTTCCAACTCGGCGAAAACCGCGGGCATCACCTCTTCCAGAGACGGCTTGTCATCATTGGCATTCTGGCGCGCGGCCTTGGTTAAATGCTGCGGCGTCCGGATTCCGGCAACCACATCTTCGCCCTGGGCATTGATCAGATACTCACCGAAAAAGCATCTGTCGCCGGTGGAAGGATCGCGGGTGAAGGCAACACCCGTGGCCGAATCCTCGCCCATGTTGCCGAACACCATGGCCTGAATATTGACGGCCGTGCCCCAACTGGCCGGGATATCATGCAGGCGGCGATAGGTGACGGCGCGGGCATTCTGCCAGGACCCGAAAACGGCACCGATGGCGCCCCAGAGCTGGGCGTTCACATCCTGGGGGAAGGCTTCCGACCCTTCACTTTCCACCTTGGCCTTGAATTGATCGACCAGTTGACGCAGATCGTCCGCCGAAAGGGCGGTATCCAGTTGCAGGCCCAGGTTCTCTTTATGGACCTCCAACAATTCCTCAAAATGATAATGGTCAATACCCAGAACGACATCGGAGTACATTTGGATGAAGCGGCGATAGCTGTCCCAGGCAAAACGTTCATTGCCGCTTTGCCTGGCCAACGCCAAAACAGTGAGATCGTTCAGCCCCAGGTTCAACACCGTGTCCATCATGCCAGGCATAGAGGCCCGGGCGCCGGAGCGGACGGAAACCAGCAACGGATTGTCATGATCGCCGAACTTTGCGCCCGCGAGCCTCTCCATTTCCGCCAGGGCGGCGGCGGCCTGATCCCGCAAGCCGCAGGGATAGGTTTCATCATTGTCATAATAGGCGGTGCAGACCTCGGTGGTCAGGGTAAAGCCAGGCGGCACCGGCAGGCCCAAGCTGGACATCTCGGCAAGATTGGCGCCCTTGCCACCCAGTAAATTCTTGTCAGCCGCGCTGCCATCGGCCCGGCCATCGCCAAAGCTGTAAACCCATTTCGTCATGGCAATCAGCCTTCAACCTCGCTGAAATCAGCAACCTTGTGCAAGGTCGCGCGAATTAGCGACAACAGGCGCAAACGATTGCCTCTTTGCGCGGCATCGTCGGTATTGACGGTCACGGCATCAAAGAAGTTATCAACCGGTTGCCGCAAACCGGCCATCACCGCCATGGCGACGGCGAAATCCTCCGCCGCAAGGGCGGCATCGATCTTGGCTACGGACGAGGAAAGCGCCTCGGCCAAGGCCACTTCCTCATCCTGTTGCAACAACGAATCATCAACGGCGCCGTCATGCACCATGCCGTCTCGTTTTTCCTCAATGCGCAGGATATTGGCGGCGCGGCGATAGGCCACCAGCAGATTGGCGCCATCCTCACTGCCCAGAAACCCATCAAGGGCGGTCATCCGCGCCAGCAAGCGGACCAGATCGTCTTCGCCGCCCAGGGCGAAAATCGCCTGTGCGAGGTCGTGCCGCATGCCCGTTTCCCGCAAATGTACCTTCAGACGGTCGGCGAAGAAATCCAACAGGCTATGACCTTCTTCCGCCTCTTCCTGTTCCTCGCCGAACTCATAGCTGCCCCGCGCCGTTGCGAATATATCTTGCAGCGGCAGGCGCAGCCCGTTCTCCAACACGATGCGGATCACGCCCAGGGCGGCGCGGCGCAGGGCGAAGGGATCGCGGGAACCCGTGGGCTTTTCGCCGATAAACCAGAATCCGACCAGGGTATCCAGCTTGTCCGCCAGGGCAACACAGGCCGCCGTCGGCGCATGCGGGCAAGCATCGGACGGCCCAGCCGGGGAATAATGCTGCTGGATCGCGTCAGCCACCGCTTCAACCTCGCCGTCGTTGAGGGCGTAATAACGTCCCATCACGCCCTGGACTTCCGGAAATTCATAGACCATGTCGCTGACCAGATCGGCCTTGCACAAATGCGCGGCGCGTCCGGCCAACTCGCCATTCGCGCCGGGCACGTATCGCGCCAGCGCGGCGGCCAGTTTTTCCATGCGCGTGACTTTTTCGCGCAGGGTGCCCAGTTTGGCGTGAAAGACCATCTCGTTCAGGGCCGGAAGTCTGCTTTCCAGGGATTTTTTTAGATCCTGTGTCCAAAAAAACTCCGCGTCCGCCAGGCGGGCGCTCAAGACATATTCATTACCGGCAATAATCTGCCCGCCGCCGTCCCGCGCTTCCAAATTCGCCACCGTGATGAAATTCGGCGCCAGCTTTCCGTCGCCATCGCGCAAGGACAGGTATTTCTGGTTCACCTTCATGGTGGTCATCAGAACCTCTGCCGGGACATCCAGGAAACGGCGGTCAAAAACGCCCAACATGGGCACCGGCCATTCCACCAGGCCGGCGATTTCGTCTACCAGGCCATCGTCGGCTACCAAGGTCAGGCCGGCAGCCTGTGCCAGCTGCGCCGCGCCGTCCGCGATGCGCTGCCGCCGTTCCTCGGGATCTATCAGCACTTTCGCCGCGAACAGGCTCTCGCGGTAGCCGGCAAAATCGGAAACGGTAAACGGCTCCGGCGCATGAAAGCGATGGCCCCGTGTTTTACTGTCACTGTCGATGCCGGCAAATGTCAACGGCACGACCGCCCCGCCGAACAAGGCCAGGATAGAATGCAAGGGGCGCACCCAACGGGTCGTGCCGCTGCCCCAGCGCATGGACTTGGGCCAGGGCAGATCCGCGAAGGCAGCAGGCAGTATCTCGGCCAGGACATCGCCCGTGGGCCGGCCCTGGCGTTCGATAATGGCAAAGAGGAAGGTACCCTTGGGCGTCTCCCGTTCTTCGCATTGCGCCCGGGTAACCCCGCTGCCGCGCAAGAAACCCTCGATGGCTTTATCCGGCGCATCCACCCGAGGGCCCCGCCGTTCCTCGCATACATCCGGTTGGGCAAGAGGCAGGCCGGTGACATGTAGAATAAGGCGGCGCGGCGTGACAAATGCCTTCGCCCTCTCGAAGGGTAATCCCGCCTCCTGCAGACCGGCACGGGTCAACCGTTTCAGATCGTCCGCCGCGCGGCCCTGCATGCGGGCTGGAATTTCTTCGCCAAACAATTCCAACAACAGTTCCGCCATGTCAGGCCCCCGACTCGCGCTTGGGCAGCTTGTCCGGGATCAATTCGCCCACGGCGGTCAGATAAGCGGTGGCGCAGGCCTTTGCCAATTCCCGCACCCGGCCAATATAGGCGGCCCTTTCGGTCACCGAGATCACCCCGCGGGCGTCCAGCAGATTGAACAGATGCGAGGCTTTTATGCACTGGTCATACGCGGGCAGGGGCAACCCAGCGGCGACCAGGGCAAGGCATTCCATCTCCGCATCGGCAAAATGGCGAAACAGCATGTCTGTATTGGCATGATTGAAGTTATAGGCCGAGAATTGCTGCTCCGCCGCCAGATAGACATCGGCGTAGGATTTCGAACGCGCGTTGCCCGGCTCGTTCCAGGCCAGCTGCTGGAAGTGATCAACGCCCTGCACGTACATGGCCAGACGCTCCAGGCCATAGGTCAACTCACCGGAAACCGGGTCACAATCATAACCGCCGACCTGTTGGAAATAGGTGAACTGGCTAACCTCCATGCCGTCGCACCAGACCTCCCAGCCCAGGCCCCAGGCGCCCAGGGTCGGGCTTTCCCAATCATCTTCGACAAAACGAATGTCATGGATGGAGGCATCCAAACCAATCGCCGCCAGACTGCCGAGATAGAGATCCTGCAAATCGGAAGGTGATGGCTTCATGATCACCTGGAACTGGTAATAATGCTGCAAGCGGTTGGGGTTCTCGCCAAAGCGGCCATCGGTCGGCCGGCGCGAAGGTTGTACATACGCGGCATTCCAGCTTTCGCTGCCCAGAGCGCGCAGCGTGGTGGCCCAATGGAAAGTGCCGGCGCCAACTTCCATATCATAGGGCTGCAGAATGACGCAGCCCTGCTCAGACCAGAAATGCTGCAGAGCGAGGATCAGACCTTGAAAGGTCTTGGGGTTAAAGTTCGGCGTGCCGGTCATTGCGCAGGCTAGTCCGTGGAATCGTGGGTGCGGCTTGGTTTGCGGGCATGGGTTAACAGGTTCCCGTTCGGCGCAACCTAGTCGCCGCCCCGCGCATTGGCAATGCCTTCTAAAATCAAACTGAGTAGGGGCAATCGGCGCGTTCGCAGCCAGGTGTATCGACCGCCACGAAATTGCCGCAGACCGCGCATTGGCTCAGGTCCAGCGCCTCAATTTTCGTTGCGTCCGCGCTGGCTTCACCCGATTTCGTGGCCCGGCCGCGTAAGGTCTTGGAGACCACAATCACCAAGGCGGCCACGGCCAGGAACAGCAAAATTTTCGACAAACTAAGCATGGTGGCGCAGCTTACGGAATGAACTGGCGGCGTCAAGACAAAGGATTGATCGCCTGGCGCCTGGAACACATTTGATCCAAATGGGCTCGGACTCTTTAAGCATAAAGCAATTGAACCAATTACCTAAGACGCGAGAGCGACTCCGATTAGTTGAAAATTGCTCTTGCGGCATGCTTGATGACGTAAATGACGGTCCTGCCATTCAACGCCCGTCCTGAAGGATCATTTCCGCCGCTTTTTCCGCGATCATCACGACCGGGGAATTGGTGTTGCCAGAGGTGATGGTCGGCATGATGGAGGCATCAACAACCCGCAGGCCCGCGATGCCGTGCACGGCAAGCCGGTCATCGACCACCGCCTGGCTATCATGGCCCATGCGACAAGTACTGACGGGGTGGAAGATGGTGGTGGCCAAGTCCCCCGCGGTCTTGACAAGCTCGTCTTCGTCATCGCCGACGGTTGGTCCTGGGCGAAACTCTTCCGGTTGGTAGGGGGCCAGGGCATCGGCGGCGCAAATTCTGCGAGTCAGACGGATCGCATCCGCAGCGACCGTGCGGTCGGCATCGACGGAGAGGTAGTTCGGTCGAATGTGGGGTTGGCGCTGGGGATCAGAGCTGGCGATATGGATGCTACCGCGGCTTTCCGGGCGCAAATTGCAAACCGAGGCAGTAAAGGCCTCGAAGGGATGCAGGGCCTCGCCCAGCTTGTCCGTACTCAAGGGTTGGACGTGATATTGCAGATTTGCGGTTTCCTTACCGGCGTCGCTTTTGGCGAAGGCGCCAAGCTGGCTCGGTGACATGGTCAGCGGGCCGGTGCGGAACAACGCATATTCCAGGCCCATGGCGGCACGCCCCAGCAAGCTGTTGGCGCGCAGGTTCAGGGTCCGGGTGTTTGAAACCTTGTAGACCAGGCGAATTTGCAAATGATCCTGCAAATTCTCTCCCACGCCTGGCAATTCGTGCCGCACCGGAATGCCGTGTTGTCGCAGCAATTGGCCCTGCCCTATCCCGGAAAGCTCCAACAACTGCGGCGAGGCGACGGCGCCGCCCGAAAGGATAACGGCGCCCCGCGCCCGGGCCCCGGCCGGCGCGCCGTCGTAAATATATTCCAGCCCCGTGGCGCGGCCGTCTTCTATGACGATCCGCGTCGCCTGAGCATGGGTCAGAACCTTCAGGTTTGACCGCTGCATGACTGGTTTCAAAAATGCCTTGGCCGCGCTCCATCGCACGCCGCGCCTTTGGTTGACCTGAAAATAGCCGCAGCCCTCGTTGTCGCCGCGATTGAAATCATCGGTTTTGGGAATGCCGACCTCGGCCGCCGCCTCGCGAAAGGCCGCCAGTATTTCCCAGGACAGCCGTTGCTCCTCCACCCGCCACTCGCCATCCGTCCCATGCATATCATCGGCGCCGGCGTAATAATCCTCGGTTTTGCGGAAATACGGCAGCACATCGTCCCATGACCAGCCCGCATTACCCATCTGGCCCCATTGGTCATAGTCACGAGCCTGGCCACGCATATAGATCATGCCATTGATGGATGAACAGCCACCCAGGACCTTGCCGCGCGCATAGTCGATGGCGCGACCGTTCAGGCCCGCTTCGGCCTCCGTCTTGAAGCACCAGTCGGTGCGCGGATTGCCGAGGGTATAGAGGTAGCCGACGGGAATATGGATCCAGTGGTAGTTATCCTTGCCTCCCGCTTCCAACAGCAGCACCGAGTTTTTGGGATCGGCCGTAAGGCGGTTGGCCAATACGCAGCCGGCGGTGCCAGCGCCGACGATGATGTAATCGAAGCTGTCGATGGTCATGTTTCGCCTCTATCTCCTGTCCCTATCAGCCGTATTGCCCGACCGGAGCCAGACCAGAATAGACGGCAAGTGGGCGCCGCCACAACACGGCAACGCATTGTAAAGCTAGCGGTCATGCCGGTTTTCGGGGTCGGGGTCGCTGGATTGGCTGGTCTCGGCCGTGTTGAGGCTTTTCCATAGCCGGTCGAAAAGGTTTTCCGGGCGGGCGGACTGGCGGTCTCTTCCCGGCGGCTGGTTCAGAGCCAGAACTGGCAACCCTTCATGGGCCGCGGTCATGAAATCCCGCCACAGCCGGGCCGGCGCGCCGCCGCCCGTCACCCCGCGCATGGGCGCGCCGTCATCGTTGCCCAACCAGACGCCGGCGACCAGTTGCTTGGTATAACCAAGAAACCAGGCATCCCGGTAATCCTGGCTGGTTCCCGTCTTGCCGGCAGCGGGACGGCCGATTTCAGCGGCCCGGCCGGTGCCGTAGCTTATTACACCCGCCAGCATCTGGCTCAGTTCCGCCAGGTGCCATGGCCGAGCGACCCGGCCGCCACCCGAACCACGGCGCCGGTACAACAGATTGCCCTCGCCGTCGTGCACCTCCAGAATGCCGTGGGGCAGGACACCGGCGCCCTGATTGACCAGGCCGGCGTAGCCAGCGGTCAATTGCAGCAGACCGACTTCGGCCGTACCCAATGCAATGGAGGGATGGCGGGGAATAGGCGAGGTCAGTCCCAGGCGCCGGGCAAGGGCCACCACTTTGTCCCGACCCACCCGTTCCAGAACCTGTACGGCCACGGAATTCGAGGAATAGGCCAGGGCCTGACCGTAGGTGATCCGACCGCGATACTTGTCTCCATAATTCCCGGGCGACCAGCCGTCGACGGTGATCGGTTTGTCCATGAATATCGTATCGGGCCGCAGGCCGGCTTCCAGGCCGGCCAGGAAGACAATCGGCTTGAAAGCCGATCCCGGTTGCCGCCGTGCCTGGGTGGCGCGATTATATTGGCTTCTGCCATAATCCCGGCCCCCGACCATGGCTCGAACCGCACCATCGGGGGTCATGGCCAGAAGGGCACCCTGGCCTACCTTTTGTTTGGCCGCCGGACCGGCGAACAGGCGGATCATGGCAGCCTCCGCCGCAGCCTGCATATCACGATCCAGTGTGGTTTTGATGATCAGATTACGCTCTGTTGGACCCAAATAATCGGTCAGGCGGTCGATCGTCCAATCGGCAAAATAGCGCGCTGGTTGCGCGCCCAATTCTCCAGGTCCACCATCACGGCGCCGCCGCGGACCGGCGGGTCGAGCCTTGGCGCCTTGCGCCGCCACCGCATCGATATAGCCCGCACTGACCATATTATTCAGCACCACAGCGGCCCGGGCCCGGGCCGCCTTGAGGTCGCGGGTTGGCGCCAGACGCGATGGCGCCTTCATGAGACCCGCCAACATGGCTGCCTCCGCCAAATTGACCCCTGCGGCCGGCTTGTTGAAATAGCGCCGGGCCGCCGCGTCAACACCGTAGGCGCCGGCGCCAAGATAGACCCGATTCAAGTATAGGCTCAGTATCTGCTCTTTGGAAAAATTAGCTTCCAGCCACAGCGCCAGCAGGAATTCCTGGACCTTGCGTTTCACAGTGCGCTGATGGGTCAGAAAAACATTCTTCGCCAATTGTTGGCTGATGGTGCTGCCGCCCTCAACAATGCGCCCAGCGGCTATATTTTTCACCATGGCCCGGGCCAGGCCAATTGGATCAACACCGAAATGACTGTAGAAACGCCGGTCTTCCGTAGCCACGACGGCGCGCGGCAAATGGACAGGCAACTGGCTGAGTTGTACCGGTTCGCCGTAAACATCGCCGAATTGGGCAATCAGCCGGCCCTTGTGATCTAATAGGGTCACGGACGGCTTTCGCTGAATCGCGGAAAGTTTATCGACGGGCGGCAGGTCGTAGGCATACCAAACGACCACCCCCAGGATAGCGATCACGCCCCACACCACCAACACGACCAGCCAATAGAAAAGCCGCGCCAGCCAACCGCGGCCGGATGATTTGGCCGCCGGTCTTCCGCTTTTCGGCCGGGCTGGTTTGCCTGCGGCAGCGGTTCGCTTGGCCAATTTTGAATGCGCCCTAGATATCCAGGTTGACCACATTCAGAGCATTGTTTTGAATAAATTCCCGGCGCGGCTCTACTTCGTCTCCCATTAGAGTGGAGAATACCTCGTCCGCGTCGTCCAATTCCTTGACCTGAACCTGCAACAGGGTACGGGCGTCCGGATCCAGTGTGGTTTCCCACAATTGTTCCGGGTTCATTTCGCCCAGGCCCTTATAACGCTGCACCGACAGGCCCTTTTGCCCCAACTTCAAGACCGTGGACAGCAGGTCCGAAGGGCCCGCAATGCGGACAACGTCATCCTTACGGGTCAGTGTCGCGGGCCGTTCGTAACTCTCCTGCAAATCCTTCGCCATGGCGTCCAATTGACGGGCTTCACCGCTACGGATCAGAGTGCCGTTGATCACATGGGTTTCGACAACGCCGCGCATGCTTCGTTGCAGAGAGTAGCCGCCCTCGGCGCCGGCCTCGCCGACCCACCCGCGTTCTTCGGCCGCTTCCAGGCCATCCAGGCGTGCGGCCAGATAACGGGCAATTTCACCGGCTTGCGCCGGGTCCTCGATCACGTCCGGGCGCAACACACCCAGGATCGCCGCCTGCTCCACTATTCTACGATTATAGCGTCGGCCAACAGCCTCCAGCAGATTTGCGGCACGGCGGGCTTCCTCGACCATGGCCCGCAAATCAGAACCGGCGCGCTGGCTACCGTTATGCAGAGTCAGAACCGCATCTCGCAGGCCTTCATCGGCGAGATAGTCTTGCAGATCGCGGTCGTCCTTCAGATAACGGCCGGCGCCAGAACTGCCCCGCCAAACCTTGTACAGCGGCGGTTGGGCAATATAGAGATGCCCCCGTTCGACGATCTGCGGCATTTGCCGGTAGAAAAAGGTCAAAAGAAGGGTGCGAATATGTGCGCCGTCAACATCAGCGTCGGTCATGATGATGACCTTGTGATAGCGCAGCTTCTCGATGTTGAAATCATCCCGGCCAATGCCAGTGCCCAGCGCCGTAATCAAAGTGCCGATTTCAGTCGACGACAACATCTTATCGAAGCGCGCCCGCTCCACATTCAGGATCTTGCCGCGCAGGGGCAGCACGGCCTGGTTCTTCCGGATCCGGCCCTGCTTGGCGGAACCGCCGGCGCTGTCGCCCTCGACCAAGAACAATTCTGATTTCGCCGGATCGCGCTCCTGACAATCGGCCAGTTTGCCGGGCAGCGAGGATATATCCAGGGCTCCCTTGCGCCGGGTCAGATCACGGGCCTTACGGGCAGCCTCCCGCGCGATCGCGGCGTCAACCGCCTTGCCGACGATTTTACGGGCATCGGCGGGATGTTCTTCGAACCATTGGGCGAGTTTTTCCCCAAGCAGGCTTTCAATCACCGGCCTGACTTCCGACGAGACCAACTTGTCCTTGGTCTGCGAACCGAATTTCGGATCGGGCAGCTGCACCGAAAGAACGCAGGTCAGCCCTTCACGCGCGTCATCGCCACTCAACGAGACTTTTTCCTTTTTGGCAATACCCGATGAATTGGCATAACCATTGACTGTCCGGGTCAATGCCGCGCGAAAACCGGCCAGATGGGTACCGCCGTCCCGCTGGGGAATGTTGTTGGTATAGCAGAGGACATTTTCGTGATAGCTGTCATTCCATTGCAGGGCGCAATCGACCCGGACATCGTCACGCTCGCCAACAACGGAAATAGCCGGATCGTGCAGGGCCGCTTTATTGCGGTCAAGATATTCGACAAATGCGCGAACACCACCTGCGAATTGGAAAACGTCCTCTTTTGGCTCGATCCCCCGCTCATCGCGCAAAACCACCAGCACACCGGAATTCAGGAAGGCCAGCTCCCGCAAGCGATGCACCAGGGTGCCATAATCGAATTCGGTCTTGGTGAAGGTTTCGGTAGAAGGTAGAAATGTCACTTCTGTTCCGGTCCGCCCCTCCGATGGTCCCACCACCGCCAGAGATTCCACCGGATCGCCGTCATTGAAGCACATGTAGTATTCCTGGCCGCCGCGCCAGATTCGCAAATGCAGGATCGCGGACAGGGCATTGACCACGGAAATGCCAACCCCATGCAGTCCGCCTGAAACCTTGTAGGAATTCTGATCAAATTTGCCCCCCGCGTGCAACTGGGTCATGATCACCTCGGCCGCCGAGACGCCTTCTTCGGCATGGATTTCCGTCGGGATGCCGCGCCCGTTATCATTCACCGTAGCCGAGCCATCTGGGTTCAAGATCACCTCGACTTTATCCGCATACCCGGCCAGTGCTTCATCAATGGCATTATCCACGGCTTCATAGATCATGTGATGTAGGCCGGACCCGTCATCGGTATCGCCGATATACATGCCCGGTCGCTTGCGCACCGCATCCAGGCCGCGCAACACCTTGATCGACGAGGCATCGTAGTCGCCCCCATCGTCCGTATTCAACACCTCAACTACCGGATCGCTCAACTCAAAATACCCTCCACACTATCCGTCCACCATGGCCCGGCCGCTATCCACCGCTACGAATTGCGCCTGCCCGAATAAAGGCGCGAACAGATCACGGTCGGTACCACTCAGCCAAGCCTGGCCCCCCAGGGCCAGAATTTCCTCAAACAACGCGGCGCGCCGTTCACCATCCAGATGCGCGGTGATTTCATCCAGCAACAAGATCGGCGCCGCACCGCGGCGGTCCGCTTCCGCCTTGGCATTCGCCAGCATCACGGCGATCAACAGGGCTTTTTGTTCACCCGTCGAACATTGCGCCGCCGGCATATCCTTCCCCAGGTGACGCACCGCCAAATCCGACCGATGTGGTCCGACGCTGGTGCTGCCCCTCCGGGCATCGCGCTGGCGGCTGCGCTGCAACAATTCGGCGAATCGGCTTTCCACTTCAACCGCCGGGTGATCTTCCAGCCAGCCTTCGATCTGACCTTCGATTGCCAGACCGGGCCTGGGAAAATACCCCGACGTTGCCGACAACAACCGCTGCAGCCGCGCCACGGCCTCGCGCCGGGCCGCTGCCACGGCAACGCCATCCGCCGCCATTCGAGCCTCCAAAGCGGCAAGCCACGTTGGGTCGCCGGCGGCACTGCGCAACAACGTAGCTCGCTCCCGCAAACTGCGTTCATAGGCACCGACCCGGCGGCCATGCTCGGGGTCAAGGCCCAGTACCAGCCGATCAAGAAAGCGCCGCCGGGACGATGGCCCCTCCAAAAACAGCCGGTCCATTTGCGGCGTCAGCCATTGCACACCGATCACCTGGGCCAAGCTGGCCGGGGCCATCGCCTGGCCATCCCGCCGGGCCACCCGCCGCGCCGCGCCGCGCTCGGTGGTCGCCAGGCTGCTGCCTAATCTGATCAACCCGCCGGGGCCCTGGACAGTCGCCGCCACGGCCCAGCCTTCACCACCAGTGACCGCTTCGTCGGCATCTGAAGCGCTCTTTCGCAACACCTCCCCCAAACGGGCCCGGCGCAGGCCGCGGCCGGGCGAAAGAAACGACAACGCCTCCAACAAATTCGTCTTTCCGGCGCCATTGGCGCCGCTCAACACCACGACCTGGGCCGACAAATCGAGAGCCAAGCTGCCGTAATTGCGGAAGTTGCTCAACCGCAAGCGCCGCACGGCACATGCGGACGGTGCTACCCTCATTACTGTTTCGGACGCCGTTGCCGCGAGCGACGCTGCCATTGACGCCGGTTCGTACGATGTAGCCGCGCTCATGCCATGTCCGCCCAGGGCCTTTATCCCCGAACCGGATTTCATGTCATCGTGCACGGCCAGCAATAGCCCTCTCAAACCCGCATTGGCATCAGAACGTACAGCGCGCCCGGATCGGCGGCATCCCTTACGATGGTCGGTGAGGCGCCATCGGATAAATCAAAGCAGGCGTTTTCACCATCAATCTGACCCGTGATATCCAATAGATAGCGCGCGTTGAAACCAATTTCCAATACGCCCTCGCCATTGAAATTGACCGGCACTTCGTCGGTTCCGCTGCCCTGTTCGGGACTGTTGGCGGATAGCACCACGGTACTGCCATTTACGGTCAGCTTCACCGCCCGCGATTTCTCTGAACTGATGGTCGCCACCCGATCAACGGCGGCGGCGAAGCTTTTACAATCAACCTCCATAAGCTTGTCATTTCCAGAAGGGATCACCCTTTGGTAATCCGGGAACGTACCATCGATCAGTTTCGAGGTCAGAACGATATCGCCAAGGGAAAAGCGGATCTTGCTGTCGCTCAAGGCAATCTCGATCACGCCTTCGCCATCTTCGATCAGCTTATGCACTTCAAGAGCGGCTTTGCGCGGCATGATCACGCCGGGCATGCCACCGGCGCCTTCGGGCAGGGAAATTTCGATATGGGCCAAGCGGTGACCGTCGGTGGCCACGCCACGTAGCACCGGCGCATCCTCGGGCGCATGCAGATAGATGCCGTTCAGGTAATAGCGGGTCTCTTCGGTCGAAATGGCAAAGCGGGTCTTTTCGATCAGCCGGCGCAAATCAGCCGCCGGTAGGACAAAGTGATAGGGCAGATCGCCATCGGCCATGACTGGAAAATCTTCCCGCGGCAGGCAGGACAGGGCGAATTTCGATCGTGCCGCCCGCACCACCAAACGGCCAGCTTCGGCCCCGTAGTCCAATTCAATCTGGGCTCCGTCGGGCAGCTTACGCACGATATCATGGAGAACATGCGCGGGCGCTGTAGTGCCGCCGGGCCGCCGTACCTCGCATGCCACGGTTTCCACAATGGCCAGATCCAAATCGGTTGCGGTCAGGCTCAATCCGGCTTCATTCGCGACCAATTGCACGTTGGACAAAATAGGGATCGTGTTACGCCGTTCAACGACATTTTGGACATGCCCTAGAGCGCGCAAAAAGGCCGATCGTTCAATAGTCAGCTGCATGATTTCTTCGCTTTAAAAATTTGGTCGCGTGGACAAACGTCGCATCCCGCCACGGCAGAGGCGCAAAAGAATCGCTTCCTGCCTTGTCGGGGCGGAAGCATAACAGAAAGCCCTAAAAATCGCACCTCTTTTGCGCGAGAAATGGCGCCCAATGAAGCTGAAATCAGGGGTCTGCAGCTGCTTTTACAGAAGCTTTTTCAAGGCCGCTGCAATCGCCCGCTGTTGCCGGCCGCTGGCCGCGGGCATCGGCGCCCGGGGATGACCGCCCGGCACACCCTGTTCAGACAAGGCGAACTTCACCGTGGCCGGCAAATTGTCGTCGATCATGGCATTCCACAGAACCAGCAGCTTCTCGTGCAAACGCCGGGCCGCATCATGCTCGCCGGCCTGGACCAGATCCCAAAGTCGCACCTGGGCCGCCGGCGCCGCCGTCAGGATGGCAGCTACGGCACCGTGGGCACCCAGGGCAAACGAGGGATACATCAAGGCATCCACGGCCGATAGAATCCGCGCCGTGCGGGGCGCGCCGAGCAGAAGATCGGCCAATAATTTCATGTCGCCGGCGCTTTGCTTGACTCCGACCACCTGGGGAACTTCCTTCATGATGCGGATCAGAAGGGCCGGCGACAAATAACTCCACGGCACCACGTTGTAAATCAGAATGGGCGTTTTCGTCGCCCGGCCGACTGTCCGAAAATGTTCCAACATATGGTTGTCGTCAGGCCGGAACAGGTAATGTACGGGGGTGATTTGCAAGGCCGCAGGTCCCAGATCCGCCACCGCTTCGGCCCGCTCGACGGCTTGCCGTGTCGAATCGACGATGATACCGGCGACCACAGGCACCCTGCCCTTGACCTCGGCGAGAGCGATGCGGACCAGCCGTGTTGCCTCCTCGCCCGACAACGTGTGTCCCTCGCCGGTGCTGCCACCAACCGCCAACCCGTGCACGCCGGCATTTATCAGGAAATGCACCTGTTTGCGGAAAGCGGCTTCATCGACCTCGCCCTTGCGGGAAAAAGGCGTGGTCATGGGCGCAATGATACCGTGCAGATCCCTTGCACCAAAACGCACCTTCTTCTTGATAGCCATTGCTGTTCTCCGCCTTTACCACAGTCGACTCAAATTCAGGAGCTCTTGCCATGGTCCATCATGAAATGGGCCGAGGCGCTGGCGATTAGTTTATCCCGATCCTGCTGCCAGGCGTAGGCCCGGACATTGGCGACGCGCCGTCCCTGTTTCGTGACGATACCGGTTGCATAGCTGTCCATCGCCCGGCCGGGACGCAGGTATTCAATGGTGATGTTGATAATCCTGGGCAATTTTGGCGTCGCCATGGCGCCAATCAGCGAAATCATCGCCGCGCTTTCCAGGAAGGCCCCGGTGATGCCTCCATGCAAGGCCGGCAGCATGGGATTGCCGATCAACATATCCTGAAAGGGCATGACCGTGATCAACTCTTCGCACTGACGGTCGATCCGTAGCCCGAGCCAGCGGAAATAGGGCACCGCTTCCACCAGAGGCTGCAAATCGCCGCTTTGCCGCGCCGCACTGATCCCTTCGGCAATGCTCATGCCTCCACTCATGTGGATGTCGCCCCGACGGCGTCTGTTCTTTCAGGCCGTGTCAACATGAAGGAACCGGTCGCATGGGCGATCGGATCATCGATGTCGCGTTGATAGGCAATGCCCCGGGTAAAGGCGATATTGCGGGTGGTCTTGTAGCAATGGGCGCGGGCAAATATATCCTGCCTTGGCGCCGCCGGTTTCAAATAGTCGATGCGCAGGTCCAGGGTCGCCACCACCATCACTTCATTCAAGGTCGGGACGATGCACATGCCGCTCAGGCTATCCAATAATACCGTGACAATGCCGCCATGCACGACGCCGGTGTCGGGATCACCGACGAATTCAGGCCGATGCGGTACCATGCCGACCATGCCATTTTCGTCTATCGAGACCAGTTCCAGGCCCACCGCCGCCATGTGGGGGATGCCGTTGATCATCAACTGCCGGACATTTTGAAAATCAATTTGCATGATCTTCCAACAATGCGTGCTGGACTCCAGCCTGTCAAATACCCAGGCCGGGTTTGTCCGCAGGGGCACGATCTTGCCCCCTGGCGGCCCGGGGAAAACGGTCGTATAAGATGCACCATGTGGAAGAATACGGCTAGTGATGGCGCCGTCGGATCCCCGGTATTGCTATCGCGGATCCAGGAGGCTTTGCGGGTCGCAGGCCTGATCTGCGGCCTGATATTGTTGCTTGCTCCCGCTCTCGCCCGGTCCGGAGAGGTCGACTATTTCCGCATTGCCACCGGCTCCACGGACGGTACTTATTTCCCCATTGGCTCCCTGATCTCCTCCGCTATTTCCAAGCCGCCAGGCTCCCGCGATTGCGCCGATGGCGGCTCGTGCGGCGTGCCGGGACTGATCGCGGTAAGCCAGGCCACCGAGGGTTCGGTGCGGAATGTCGAATTGATTGCCGCGGGATCGGTCGAGTCCGGTCTTAGCCAGGCTGACGTCGCCTATATGGCGTATTTCGGCCTGGGCCGTTTCAAGGGCAAGGCGCAATTCGATGGCCTGCGGGTTATCGCCACGCTTTTCCCCGAACTGGTGCAAATCGCGGTCCGCAAGTACAGCGGCATTTATAGCCTGGAAGACTTGGCCGGCAAGCGCGTCTCGCTGGGGGCCGAAGGCTCGGGCACGGCACTGGACGCCGAAATCATCATGGCGGCCCATGGCCTGAAAACGGATGCCTACAAACCGTTGAGTTTTGGCCTTGGCGAATCGGCTGATCGGTTGCGCCTTGGCAAGCTGGATGCATTTTTCATCATCGCCGGCGCACCGGTGCCGGCCATGGTGGATTTGGCCGAACAGGCCAATATCACCTTGTTGCCGATCAAGGGCGCGGCAGCGGAGCGCCTG
Organism: Pseudomonadota bacterium; assembly: GCA_027623205.1. Classification (GTDB taxonomy): domain Bacteria; phylum Pseudomonadota; class Alphaproteobacteria. Next base: position 31,635 of record JAQBYC010000002.1, read on the forward strand.
CGCAAGGCCTTCGCCTTTTTTGTTCCGGCGAAGCTGCCCGCAGGGATCTACCGAAACGTGGGGGCTATCGAAACCTTAAGCGTTGGCGCCCAATGGCTGGTGTCGGATCGTCTGGATGAAGTGCTGGTATATAATCTGACCCGCGCTTTGTGGCATCCCTCGACCCGCCGCGTGCTGGACAATGGCCACCCCGGCGGCCGCCTGATCCAACTGAAAAGCGCCCTGGATGGCCTGGCCATTCCCTTGCATCTAGGCGCCAGTCGCTATTACCGGGAAGTTGGCGTCCTGCCGCCGGCGCAGTAACGCAGTGCCGTCGCCAGACCGGTTAGAACGATTTTCAATTAAGTGGAGCCGCTAGTGCAACTTAGGCAATTGGTTCAATTTCTCTATTCTGAGAATTCCGACGGATTTGGCTCAAATATGCTCTACGCCACGCCTGCATCCGCCATCCAGGCCACCATATTGGGCAGTTGCAACAGCGCCTCCACATAGGCCCGGCAGGTATCATCCAGGGGCACGCTGTAGTGGTTGAAACGCACGGCCACGGGGGCAAACATGGCATCGGCGGCAGAGAATGGACCGAACAGGAAATCGCCCCGATTTTGGCAACTGCCCTGATGGACCTGCCGTGCCTCACGCCAAATGTCTGTCATACGCTTCACGTCCGCCTTGGCCGCCATTGAAAGAGATGGCATGGGCACCCGCGCTTGACAGTTGAAGGACAGTTCGTCCCGCAGGCTGGTAAATCCCGCATGCATCTCCGCCGCCAGGACGCGAGCACGGGCCCGCAGTGCCGCATCCCGCGGCCAAATCAGCAAGTCGGGATGATTTTCGGCAACGAATTCGATGATGGCGAGGCTCTCCCATATGGTCTGGTCCCGCGTCTGCAGGATTGGCACCCGGCCGCCCGGCGAATACGCCAAAATTTTATCCCGGGTGTCAGGTTGATCCAGATCCACCGTCACCAGCTCGAACGGCAGCTCAAATTGACGCAGTAGCAGCCAGACGCGCAAGGACCATGATGACAGGTTCCTGTCGCCAATGATCAAACGATACGTCGGCATCCCGGCGCGCTGGCTCTTGTTGTAAAGAGGCGAGAATAAAGCCATAGCTGAAATTCACCAATCCGGCCATACTTGGCGTGATTTGCCGTCGTGTAATTGGAGCTTGCCGTGATTGCCAACATTGACATAAACCCTGACCCCAATGCCATTCCTATCTGGCCTTTGCGCGGCAGTGAGCTGACCGCTTGGCAGGCGGACCAGACCGGGATCATGTCGGCCTGGTGCCGGAGCAGCGGATTCACCGCGGCAGCCGGCAAATTCATCCTGCTACCGGCGGAGACAGGCGGCCTGGCCGGCGTGCTGTTGGGTCTGGGCGCGGCAGCAGAGCAGCCCGGAGACTATTGGGCCTTCGGCACCCTGGCCAATTCCCTGCCGCCCGGACGCTACCGCATTGAAGGGGATCTGCAGGGACTGCAAGCGTACCACGCAACCTTGGCCTGGGCGCTGGCCGGTTATCGCTTTACCCGCTACCGCGGCACCGAGGATGCGGATGAAGCCGTTGCCTGCCTGTGCCTGGCGGGTGGGGTTGATGGGGCGGCCCTGAAGGCTACGGTCAAGGGCAGTTTCCTGGCCCGCGACCTGATCAATACCCCGGCTTCCGACATGGGACCGGCGGAACTGGCCGATGCCGCCCTGGCTTTGGCCGCGGAATACGGCGGCACGGGTACGGTTATCGTGGGAGATGATCTGCTGACCGCCAATTACCCGGCCATTCATGCCGTCGGCCGGGCCTCAACCCGGGCGCCCCGATTGATTGATCTGCGTTGGGGCGCCACCGATGCACCTCGGCTGACCCTGGTTGGCAAGGGCGTTTGTTTCGATACGGGAGGTCTCGATCTGAAAGCCGCGGCCGGCATGTTAAAGATGAAAAAGGATATGGGCGGTGCCGCGACTGTACTGGGCCTGGCCGCAATGGTGATGGCGGCCGAGCTACCGGTACATTTGCGGGTGCTGATCCCGGCGGTCGAAAATGCCGTCGCGGGCAATGCCTATCGACCTGGAGACGTGTTGCAAACCCGTAAGGGCCTGACGGTAGAGATCGGCAATACGGACGCCGAAGGCCGCATTGTGTTGTGCGATGCCCTGGCTGAGGCCGATGCAGAGACTCCGGACCTGATCATCGATATCGCCACCCTGACCGGTGCGGCGCGGGTTGCCCTGGGCCCGGATTTACCGGCGTTTTTCACCGGCAATGACCGGGTCGCGGCGGCGTTGCTGCAAGCGGGCCAGGACCAGGACGACCCAAGCTGGCGTCTGCCGCTGTTCGCGCCCTATGCCGAGCGCTTGAAAAGCAATGTTGCGGATTACAACAACGTCTCCGAAGGGCCTTTCGCCGGCGCCATCACGGCGGCCCTGTTCATGCAAGCCTTTGTCAGCGATCCAGACCGCTGGCTGCATATCGATTCCTATGGTTGGAACGATAAGGATCGGCCCGGCCGACCAGCGGGGGGTGAAGGTCTGGCCATGCGCGCGTTGTTTGCCATGCTGGTGGAGCGTTTCGGCCCAGGGTCATCATGGATTGGCATCGATACCTAGCCCGGTTGAAATGCAAAAGAGGTTGATTCCAACCCCTCAATCCTATTCACTGCGAATTCACTTCGGCACCGAAATAATCAGGACGCAGAGGCCGGTGGCAGAAACGCTGACATCGCGACAAGCATTGAAACTCTGGCACCATGCCATGCTATCCTCGGTCTGTGCCAATGGACCGGATTTGTCCGCCCGGCAAATGACGATCTTTTTGCAGGTTTATCTCGCGCCGCCGCCCCATACCGTGCGTGGCCTGGCTGCAACCTTGCAAATCGCAAAACCGGCGGTGGTGCGTGCCTTGGATACCTTGGGCCGTCTCGATTTTACCCGCCGCAAACGGGACCAAACCGACAAGCGCAACGTACTGATCCAACGCACGGTCAAGGGCTCGGTTTTCCTGAGCGACTTCGCCGACCGGGTGGTGGCGGCGTCCGAAGCGGTCTAGCATCGTGGCGGCGACAATGGATACGCGCATCACACCGGCCCGGAATGATCTGGCGGCGGATTGGCTGCGGGACAAATTCAAGGCGAAGCGCTATGTGGCTGGCGAACCTCGCACCGTAATCCGGGATGGCGCACCTCTGCATTTCTCGCCCGACCGCGCGGCCAACCTGGAAAGCCAGTTGATCCATGGCGAGATCTTTCAGGTCTATGAAGAGCGGAACGGATGGTGCTGGGGACAGAATCTGTACGACAAATATGTCGGTTACGTTCCTGCGGCGGACTTGGCGGCGGACGTGCCCGCGCCCGACCATCAGGTCGCAGCGTTGCATTGTCACCTTTATACCGAGCCTGATTTGAAACGGCCGACTGCCGGGATAATTTCCATGTCGGCGCGGGTCAAAATTATCGATATCAAGGGCAAGTTTTGCCGTATCGCCACCGGACATTGGCTACATTCAAGACATCTAGTGTCCCTGGACTATAGTACTCAGGACCTGATCGGCACCGCCGTGAAGTTTATCGGCGTGCCTTATTTATGGGGCGGCCGCACCGCCCAGGGCCTTGATTGCTCGTCCTTTGTGCAATTCACCATGGCCATGGCCGGGATTTCGGCGCCACGGGATTCGGATTTGCAGGAGGTCGGCCTGGGAACCCAGGTGGCCATGGATGACCCTCGGGACTTTTCCCGGATCGAAGAAGGCGATCTGGTGTTTTTTCCCGGCCATGTGGGCCTGTTCGTCAATGACTGGCGCTTTCTGCACGCCAATGCCTTCGACATGCAGGTCTCGCTGCATAGTTTTTCCGAGGTGCTGGATCGGGCCAACCGCGATAACGCCGGCGTTACCTCCATTCGGCGCGTCACTCCATCCCATTAGCCACTTTGGCCGGCGGAGGCAGAGCTGTCTTGTCAGGTTATACGATCTCTCTATATGGTTTCTGCCTGATCGCCCGTGGTCATGGCGGCGACGGCCGGTCCTATTTTTCAGCGCGGAAAGCAGCCCCTTGAACCCCGAACCTCGTCCGCCCAAGTTAACCGCCTCGTCCGGCGCACCCCGTCCGTTCCACAGCCGCTCCAATTACCTTTTGCGTGGCGTCACGCAGCGACGGCCAGGGCCATAGATGCGCCCAACCTGCCCGGCTGTATTGGCGCGCAAGGCGCCCGCGTGACGGCATGAACGGCACGCGCCCCGTTGCAACCATATCCGCGCTGGCGCCATTCGAGGTGCGCAGCTTTCGCTTTCAATGGCCGGCTGATCTGCTGACTTCGTGGGCCTTCGAGATGGAGACACTGATCCTTGGCTGGTATGTGCTGGTCCAGACGGAGTCAGTGCTCCTCCTGACGGTGTTCGGTTCTCTGCAATTCCTCGGCACCCTGATCGCGCCAATGTTTGGCGTGGTTGCCGACCGGTTGGGACGGCGGACGGTGTTATGCGCTATGCGGGCGAGTTACGGGGTCCTCGCCCTGGCTGTGATGATCCTGGCTCTGACCGGATTGCTGACTCCCTATTTGGTACTGGGGATTGCCTTGCTGGCCGGCTTGGTGCGGCCCTCCGATCTGGTCATGCGGAATGCCCTGATCGGCGATACGGTACCGGCAGCCTGGTTAGCCAAGGCCATCGGCCTCTCTCGCACGACCATGGATTCGGCCCGCATTGCCGGTGCCCTGGCCGGCGCGGGATTATTTTCCATCCTGGGCATCGGCCCCGCCTATCTTGCCGTCGTCACTTTATACGGCGTCAGCCTTGCCCTTACCTTTGGCGTCTCCCGGCCTGCCCGGTCTGACCCTTCAATCTCACCAAAAGCCCCTGCGCCCGCCTCGCCTTGGCAAGAATTGAAGGCAGGCTTTGTCTATATCCGGAACACGCCTGAAGTACTGGCGCTCATGCTGTTGGCGTTTCTGGTCAATCTCACCGCCTATCCCGTCTCCATGGGGTTGCTGCCTTATGTGGCCAGGGAAATTTACGCCATTGACCAGAATGGCCTTGGCCATCTGGTGGCGGGATATGCGTCCGGCGCCCTGCTCGGTTCCATCGCCATGATCTTGCTCGGCGACGCCCGGCATCCGGGCCGGATCATGGTGCTTTGCATTGTGGCCTGGTATGTGCTGATCGCGATCTTTGCCCAACAAGGGGCGAAATGGCCGGGTTTTATGGCTTTGCTCGCCGTCGGCGTGGTGCAAAGCATCGCCATGATCGCCATGTCGGTCACCTTGTTGCGCATCACGCCGGAGCGCTACCGCGCGCGAATCATGGGGGTGCGCATGTTAGCGGTCTATGGCCTGCCGCTGGGACTGCTGGGCGCCGGTGTCTTGGTCAATGGCACCGGGTTTCCCATCGCCGTCGGGGTCTACGCGCTGTTCGGCATTTTATGTACAGGCTGCATTGCCCTAGGATGGCGGACGGTTATCTGGCGATAGACGATTGCGGGGAAAAAAACCGATGCAGAAGAACGCCCTGGAAGTAGACGGAAACAGGCTCTGGGCAACCTTGGAAGCCTCGGGTGAAATCGGCAAATTGCGTGATACTGGACTACGTCGTTTGCCGTTGTCCGATGCGGATAAGGAAATGCGCGATACCTTTTGCGCCTGGGCCCGGCAGGCTGGCTGCATCGTGACGGTGGACCAGGTCGGCAATATCTTTGCCCGGCGCGTCGGCACCGACGACAATCTGCCGGCGATTGCCACGGGCAGTCATTTGGATACCCAAATGTGCGGCGGCAAATATGACGGCGTACTTGGTGTCATGAGCGGCCTGGAAGTGATCCGCACCCTGAATGACCATGGCCTGCAGACCAAACGCCCCATCGAAATCGTCGTCTGGACCAACGAAGAAGGTGCCCGCTTTACGCCACCCATGCAAGGCTCTCTCGCCTTCGCGGGCGAACTTACCCTGGACGAGGTTTTAGCATCGACGGATGCGGACGGCTTGCGCTTTGGCGATGAACTGCGGCGCATCGGTTATGACGGCCCGACCGAGCTTGGCGGGAGAAAATTCGATTCCTATCTTGAACTGCATATCGAACAGGGGCCGATTTTGGACCGTATCGGCATCGACATCGGCATCGTCATCAGCGGCTTCAAGTCGCGAGGTTTGAAAATTGCCGTCACCGGCAACACGGCCCACGTGGGGCCGACGCCCATGGACCAGCGGCAAAACGCCCTGGTCGGCGCCGCCTATCTGATCACGGAAGTCGACGCCATTGGCTGGCGGCATCATCCCCAGGGCGGCAAGACAACCACGCCGCAGATCAGCTGTTTCCCCAATTTGCCGGGTATAATCGCAGAATCAGCGGCGCTTACCGTGGACTTTCGCCATCCCGACCCGGATGTGGCCGACCAGATGCTGGACGAGGTCAAAGCGGCGATGGTGACCGCGAGCGAAAAAGCCAATGTCAGCATGAAGATTGTGGAGAGCTGGGTGTTTGGAGACAATCCGTTTTCCAACGCCTGTATCCAATCCCTGGAAGAGACCGCCGATAGCATGGGTTTGGGCTATATGGAGATCCGTAGCCAGGCCGGTCACGATGCCTACGCGATCGGGAAGATCGCGCCCATGGGCATGATCTTCACCCCCTGCAATGGCGGGGTCAGCCACAATGTGGGAGAAAGCATAGAATTGGACAAAACCCTACCCGGCGTCAACCTGCTGCTCAACACGATGATCAAAATGGCCAACCGCTAGACCGTTTTCAAGAAACGTCAAACATGCACTGATCCGGGCCGGGCGTTGGACCCGTAATCGACCGCAAAGCGGCACGCCGGTCAAAGGGGTTGTTGCCGGCCGTTATTCCGGCTCGGCTGTGTCATCCCAGGGGGAGGAATCGTCTTTTTCCTCTTTGGTCTTATCGGCTTTATCGGCCTTGGCCGCCGCCTTGGCAGCTTTCTTTTCGGCCTTGCGCCGATCGCGCTCCTGTCGTTCGAAATTGTAATTTGGTTTTCGGGCCATGCCTACCATTTGTGTTTGGCTGCCACCTGCGGACGCGCGGGCGCCGAAGGGCAATCCAGGTTCCTTGAATTCGCGAAGCCGAACATCTAGCTAATCGTTCCAGCCCGCCGATCACGCCGGGCCGCGGTCTCGCCGCAGAAAACCCGCGGCGCCGCGGACACCGACGCAGATCTAACTCCTAGCGGTCTCGCTCAGTCGAGCGCGACTAAATTCTCCGCCGCCGCCCGACCGTCCCGGCCTGCAACAAGCTCGAACTCCACCTTTTGCCCTTCACGCAGGCTTTGCAAGCCAGCGCGCTCAACGGCGGAAATATGCACGAAGATATCCTTAGAGCCGTCGCTGGGCTCGATAAATCCAAACCCCTTGGTCGGGTTGAACCACTTTACTGTTCCGGTCGCCATTGCAAGTCCCTTCAATTCATAATTAGATCAGGGGCTCTCGATCTTAGCCGAGCCGCACCTTGTTGTTGATGCACGCGTTCCAAGCGTAGCTAGTTCGGATGCGCAAGCAGCGTAGCAAGATACGTCGAGGTGAGGTGCAACGAGTGCACCTACATGGCACCGTCGGCGCGACGTTGCAAGCATAGATTTTGAAATTCGAAGACCGGTTACTGCGCCCGAAGACACGGCGGGCGGTCAGCGCCAAGCATCCAATCAGCATTCCTGACCGTCGCGGGCGGCGGGCGGCGGTCGACTTAAGCAATTGGTTCGATCGCTCTATTCTGACGATTCTGAGCACATTTGGATCTCGTGTGTTCTAGGCATGGCCCAGCAGGATACTTAAAAAGACAAGCCAGCCGAACCATGTGTTGGAGCGGAATTTGGCCAGACAATCCGCTGGATCATTGATATTGACCTGGGCTGCCTGCCAAAACAATTGCAGGGCCGCCACGGCCAGACCAGCCAGGAACAGCGGCTGCAATTCCACCAACCATCCGGCTAATCCGAACAGGATGATTGCCGCACCGTAAAACAGCCACAACATCGGCCGGGTATGGGACCCGAGGCGCCGGGCCGAAGATTTGATGCCGATCAGGGCGTCGTCCACCTTGTCCTGATGGGCATAGATGGTGTCATAACCGAGGGTCCAGGCAATACCGCCCAGATACAACAGCACGGGCGCGGCGCCAAGGTCCCCGCGTACCGCGGCCCAACCCAACAACGCGCCCCAGTTAAAGGCCACGCCCAGGAAAATCTGGGGCCACCAGGTAATGCGCTTCATGAATGGATAGATAACGATGGGCGCCAAGGACATGACGCCGATTCCAATGGCGAAGGCGTTGAAACGCAGCAGTATATTCAGGCCGATCAGGGCCAGGAAGACCATGAATGCCGCGGCCTGACCGACGCTGATTTCGCCGCTGGGGATGGGCCGGCCACGGGTTCGTTCAACCTGACCATCATAGTCCCGGTCGGCGATATCGTTCCAGGCGCAACCCGCGCCCCGCATCGATAGGGCGCCAACGGCAAAACCCGCCAATAGCCATGGATCGGGCCAGCCGGGACTGGCCATGGCCAGTGACCACCAGCAGGGCCACAGCAACAGCCAGGTGCCGATGGGCCGGTCCAGTCGGGCCAGACGCAAATAAGGCCGCAAACGCATTGGCGCATAACGGGCGATCCAGCCGCTCGCTGGAATATCAGTAAATGATCCGGGTGTTTCCCTGCGTGCCATCAGGCTAGAATACTGCATTGATGGATACAGTCTTGGTTTTTAAAGCAATGGCGCAGAACCAGCAGCGGGCAAAAATCCGCTTGTATGTGACAGACGATTTAGCTGCGGGCCGCAGCGTCGGCCTGGGCGTCAGCCAGGCTCATTATCTGCGTTCCGTACTGCGTCTGGCCCCCGGCGACGATGTGGCCCTGTTCAATGGCCGGCATGGCGAGTGGCGGGCCCGCATCGACACCATCGGCAAGGGCTGGGCCTCCCTGCAGCTTGTCGGCCAGAGTCTGCCCCAGGCACCGGAGCCGGACATCTGGTTGCTGTTCGCCCCGATCAAGCGGGGCCGGGTAGATTATCTGGTGCAGAAAGCCACCGAACTGGGAGTCGGCGTCCTGCAGCCCGCCATCACGCGGCGCACCGCGGTGGAGCGGATTAATTTGGTCCGTCTGGGCGCCACGGCGGTCGAGGCGGCGGAACAATGCCGCCGGCTAAGCGTGCCGGAATTACGTCCGGTCCACACCCTGGATAAACTGCTGGTGTCGTGGCCGGCGGAGCGGCGTTTGCTGTTTTGTGACGAAGTTGGCGGACCGCCACCCTTGAAAGCCTTGGCGAACCAAGGGACGGCCCCATGGGCCATATTGATCGGCCCCGAAGGCGGCTTCGATCCGGATGAATGCCGCGCCATACGGGCACGCCCCTTCGTGGTACCCATGTCCCTGGGCCCTAGAATTCTGCGCACCGAGACCGCCGCCGTCGCCGCCCTTAGTCTGTGGCAGGCTCTGGTAGGTGACGGTCGCCCAGAAAACTGATCCATATCAAATTCCAATGCGATAACCTGCCTACTTGCATCCATGCCCCGCATACAGTACCTCGAATACTTTCCTTCCCGTCGTCGCGCGTCAGGGAGGCTGGGACGGCAAGCTGAGGTTGATGTGTATGTCTGATAAGTCCGCCGGCGCGCCGCCGCCAATCGAAGACTTCTCCGAACTTGTGGCCTATCTCGCGGCCGGCGCAAAGCCGCGTGACCGTTGGCGCATTGGCACCGAGCATGAAAAATTCGCCTATCGCCGGGCCGATCTGAGGCGGCTGGACTATGATGGACCCCAGGGCATTCGCGCCATGCTGGAGGGCCTTCAACGGTTCGGCTGGCAACCGGTCCGTGAAGCCGGCAATATCATCGCCTTGGCCATGGACGGGGCTTCGATCACCCTCGAGCCGGGCGGACAGTTTGAATTATCCGGCGCGCCGTTGGAGAACCTGCACCAGACCTGCGCCGAAGTGCACGACCACCTGGCCCAGGTGAAGGCCGTGGCCGAAGCAATGGATGTCGGCTTTCTGGGCCTCGGCTTCGATCCAAAATGGCGGCGTGAAGATGTCCCGGTCATGCCCAAGGGGCGCTATAACCTGATGCTGGGCTATATGCCGACCAAAGGAAATCTGGGTGTGGATATGATGCTGCGGTCCTGCACGGTGCAGGTCAACCTGGACTTTGGTTCCGAAGCGGATATGGTGGAAAAATTCCGTATCGCCCTGGCCCTGCAGCCCCTGACCACGGCACTGTTTGCCAATTCGCCGTTTACCGAAGGCCGCCCGAACGGATTCCTGTCATTCCGCAGTCAGGTCTGGACCGATACGGACCCTGACCGGACGGGCATGCTGCCCTTCGTCTTTGACGGCGACATGGGATATGAGGCCTATGCCCGGCATGCCCTGAAAGTGCCCATGTATTTCGTCTATCGGGATGGCCGGTATTTGGACGCCAGGGGCCAGTCGTTTCACGATTTCATGGCCGGGCGCCTACCCGCCCTGCCGGGTGAGAAGCCGACTTTAAAGGACTGGGAAGATCATCTGACCACCCTGTTTCCAGAAGTGCGTCTGAAAACGTTTCTCGAAATGCGCGGCGCGGACGGTGGACCCTGGGCCAGCCTGTGCGCCTTGCCGGCCATGTGGGTGGGACTTCTATATGACCAGGGCGCCCAAGACGCGGCCTGGGACCTGGTCAAACACTTCACGGTTGAGGAAATGGCCCGAATCCGGGCCGAGGTGCCACGCCTTGGTCTGGCCACCCCATTGGATCGGGGCGGGACCTTGCTTGATCTTGCCGGGCCCGTTTTAGAAGTGGCCGCGGCGGGTCTGCGCGCGCGGGCCAGGCCCGGCGCCATCACGGGCGATGAAACGGAATATCTAGCCACATTGCAGGAAACCGTGGCCACGGGCCGCACCCCGGCAGAACTATTATTGGAAAGCTACAATGGCGCCTGGAACCAGTCCGTTGATCCTATATTTACGGAATTAGCCTACTAACCCATGTCCACGCCGACCCTGCCAGCGACGTTCGCGGAAGCGTTCACTGTTCCCTCGACTGGCGCGGTGGAAATTTGCGTCTATCGATTGCACGCAGCGCCCGGAGATGGCCCGGCCTTGATCTGGGCTCACGCCAACGGTTTCAACGCCGGCTGCTACCAGCCATTGCTGAACCGGCTAAGTTGCCATTTTCAGGTTTTTGCCTTTGATGCCCGCGGTCATGGCGCCTCTGCCAAGCCGAGGGACAACATGGAGCACGACTATGCCCTGCTCCGATTTGCCGAAGACCTGGGCGCCATCGTGGCCCGGGTGCGGCAAATGATCGGCACGGCGACACCCCTGCATTTCGCTTCCCATTCCCTGGGCGGTCTGGCGGCCGTGCTATTGGAGGCGGAATTGGCCGAGGCGCCGTTTGACAGCCTGACCCTGTTCGAGCCGCCAATCTATCCACCGAGCGGTCACGCGGAACGGGCCGCCGCCTTGGCGCACGCACCGGCCTTTGTTCGCTGGGCCGCCGGACGGCGCAACAATTTTCCCGATCGCGGTGCCCTGCGCGCCGAGGTGGCGCGCATCATTACCTATCGCCGTTTCGCCAACGACATGATGGCGGCCTATTTGGCGGCGGCGGTGGAACCCGCGCCAGACGGCGGCTTGGCCCTGCGCTGTCCCGGTGTCATCGAATCCGCTATTTATGCCAATTGTCCCGATAGCGGGATATTCGAGCGGACCGCCAAAGTGGCGACACGCACCCGCATCTATGCCACCGATCAGACGGTATTGCCCGACTTGCATTCCTGGGCGCCGGGGACCATGACTGCCATCGCCGCCAACATGCAAACGGCCGAGGCGCGCACCATGCCGGGCTGTTTGCATTTAATGGTCCAGGAAGACCCCGGCGCCTGCGCCGCCGCCGTCATCGAACACGCGTTGAGGCATACTTGATCCACATGTGCTCAAACCCCGCAAGAAAGAGAGCCTGAACCAATGACTTAAAGTCGTGTTGCGACTCCACCACCTAATTGGAAATCGCGCTACGCTGATCCATCGGCAGCGGCTTTAAAACCGATCAAGCAACCGTTCAATATAGTCCCGCTCCAGTCGGGCGCGGGCCCGTTCACCGGCCCGGCGGCGCAGTTCGTCAAGAATGCGCCGCGCCCGTTGCAGCTCGGCTTCATTGGGTATCATGACCCTGCTGGTGTCCATGCCGCCGCCCTGGAAGGGGCGGCCCGCCGGGTCTTCCTGGCGCTGACCGTATTGCCCCTGGTTATCCTGTTCCGGGTTGCCCATCATTTGTTCCGCCAGTTCCCGAAAACCCTCCGCCAGACCGTCGATTGCACTGCGTTGCGAGGACAGAGCCTCGCCGCCGCGGCCGGCACGCAAGGCCCGCTGCGAATCGCGCATGGCCTGATCGACACCACCCATCGAATTGGGGATTTCACCCATGTTTTCACCCAACTGGCGCATGACATCGCCCAATTGTTGCCGCAGGGTACCCTGACGGCCCGCCAGACTGCCCATGGCACCGCGCTTGCCCCCATCCATCTGGCCGTCACGCCCATCCTGGCTGTCGCCTTTACCCTTGGGGTCGCCTTGGCCGTCACGTTTTTCCCAGGGCATGCGCCGCCGCCGCGGTGTCTGCTGATAGGTGCGATCCATCAGATCCTGTTGTTTCTGCAACAAATCGCCCAGTTGCCGCATGGCTTTTTCGCCGGGACTGTCACCTTGCGGTTGGGCGGTCATGCGCCGGCCGTCCAGGCTTTCCAGCATTTCCTGCAAATTGCGCAGCATTTCGCGAGCCGCGTCCTTGGCACCCAGGCGGCTCAATTCCCGAATCCGGTCCATCATTCTTTGCAGTTCCGCGGCTTCAACGGATCGGGCGTTCGGGTCTATGGGTTGCTGTACTTGCGCCTGGCTATTGCGCTGGGCCTGCTCCGCCAGGGCTTGCAAATATTTATCCATTGCCTTTTGCAACTGGTCCATCAGGCGTTCGATTTCGTCCTGATCGGCACCTTCCGCCAAGGCGGCCATCAAGGCATCCTGTGCCGCCCGCAATTCGCGCTCAGCCAGGGACATGCCACCATCTTCGATCCGCAAGGCGACCTGCCACAACATTTCCAACACCGCCGCGGTCGGTTCGCCATGGCTGAGTTGCAGCCGCCGGGCCGCCGTCCACAAGGCAAGATAGACGACCTGATCGTTGTCATAGGATTCCGGGCCCGTGGCAATGGCGAACAGGGCCAGGGCGACCTGATAATGCCGATCCGGTTGCCGGCTCAGAATTCGGCGCTGCTCGATAATCGCTTGGGCCACCGGATGCTGGAATTGCCGTTCCGGCAGACGCAGGGTGATTACTTCGGAGCGGCCAACCTGGCCTGCTTCATCCTTGGCCAGATAGTACATTTCAACTTCCAACCCAGCCCAGGCATGCGGGGTCAAGTCAAAATAACCGCTTTCCCGCGCCTGTCGGGCGCCGGGCGGTGAAATGGGCAGTTCCAGACGCAGGATTTGGACAGCTGTCTTGGTGGTTTCGGCGCTTTTGGCGGCCTCGGGCGAGTTCACCGGGACGGCCAGGCGCAGTTCAGCCCAGACCTCGGCCAGACCATAGTCATCCACCGCTTCATAGGACAGGCGCAGGGCCTGACGCACGGTTTCCTTGGGATCCTCATCGGCCTTGATCATCGGCGGCTGATCGGTGATGACGGTCAGGGGCCAGTCCGCCAGAGATTCTTCCGCCGAAACCACGCTCAGGCGCTGCCCGGCGTCGATGGTTTGGCTCACTTCATAATTCAATGTGTCGATTTTCAGAAACGGCGTTACCACGCTATCGACCGACAACCGAGGCACCCCGCGGCCGCCAAAGACGCGGGCCATCAGGATGCTGCCCTGCGCGACTTGTACCGCTTCGGCGCTGGCCGGATCCAACTTCATGGGTGGCAGACCGGTATAATCAGGGGGATTGATCCAGGCCTCGAGCTCCGCGTCCACAGCCACGCCGGCGCCAAATTCCGGGCTCAGCGCTTGCCGCAAGCGTTCCGGCGCTTCGGCGCCGCCGACAAACAAACCCACCGCCAACAGCAGGAAGACCATGGCCCGCATAGCCCAGGGGTCGCCCCGTGGCAGGCCCGGCCGCGGCAGTCCGAGGCGAAGGCTATGTAGCTGCCCTTGGGCCCGCCGCCGGTGCGCCCGCCACAAGGCCGCCGCCCTGCCATCATGGCTATTGACCAGTTGGTCCTGCAAGGTACCCAGGGGCCGATGCGCCAAACCACTGTCCCGTTCCAGGCGCCGGATTACGGCGCCGCCACGCTGTCCCTGCCACTTACTGCCACCAAGCCAGACAGACCCGATTAAAAGCAGCGCGAACAGCGCCAGCAGAATGATATGCAGCCAGGCCGGCAATAGTGCTGGCAGTTCCAGCAACGCCACGGCCGTAAACAGGCCCAGCACGCACAGCACCGGCAACAAGGCCGGCCACAATCTCTCCCAAAATAGCACCAGCCGCGCCAGGGCGTGCAAAAGTGCCGTGCGATTCAGGCTTCCCATGATGTTAATCCATTGCCGGCAAAAGCCAGGGCGCCGACCGGTCCAGGGCCAGCAGTTCGTCGATACTTTGACGCGGCCGGATTACCGCGAACTGATCGCCGCGCACCAGCACCTCGGGCACCAGGGCACGGCTGTTGTAAGTCGATGCCATCACCGCACCATACGCCCCCGCGCTGCGTACGGCGATCAAATCATCGGGAGCAAGGGGCGGCATGGGCCGGGCCGTGGCCAGAGTATCACCGGTTTCGCAAATTGGCCCCACCACATCCGCATCACTGACCGGCGCGCCGGCGCCTGCTTCGACAACGGGGACAATGTCGTGCCAGCTGTCGTACATGGCGGGCCGGATCAAATCATTCATCGCCGCATCGATGATGATAAAACGCCGGCCCTCGTGTTTCTCATGGATCACCCGGGCAACCAGAATGCCGGCATTGCCCACCAGGACCCGGCCTGGTTCCAGAACCAGGTCCAGCTGCCGGTTAGCGGTCAGGCGCTTCACCATGCTGCCATATTCCGCTGGGGTCGGCGGTGTTTCATTGCCATAGGGGATGCCGAGGCCGCCACCCAGATTGCAGCGGCGGATATCATGGCCCGCCGCGCGCAATTCATCGACCAACCGCAGGGCCCGGTCGAAGGCTTCCTCGAACGGCGCCAGGTCGGTAATCTGCGAACCGATGTGAATGGCGACGCCCAACAGGTCCAGGCCGGGCAGGGTAGCGCCCAAACCGAAGATCGCCATTGCGCGGTCAATGGGGATGCCGAATTTATTCTGCCTGCGGCCGGTGGTGATTTTTTCATGGGTGCCGGCATCGACATCCGGGTTGACCCGAATAGATACCGGCGCCACCTTGCCCATAGCCGCCGCCGCGGCGCTTAACAGCCGCAATTCCGGCTCGCTCTCCACGTTGAATTGGTAGATGTCGGCGGCTAGCGCCTGGACCAGTTCTGCCCGGGTCTTGCCAGGCCCGGCGAAGACGATGCTGTCGGGAGAGGCGCCGGCGGCCAGGGCGCGCCGCAATTCGCCGCCCGAAATGACATCGGCGCCCGCCCCCAGTTCGACCATGGTGCGAATTACCGACTGATTCGAATTGGCTTTCACCGCATAACAGATTTTTGCCTTCGCGCCCTCCAACGAGGCGGCAAGAACCTGATAGTGCCGGGTCATCGTGGCCGTTGAATAGCAATAGAATGGCGTACCGACGGCAGCGGCAATCGCCGGAATGGCGACGCCTTCGGCATGCAAAATACCGTCACGATACAGAAAATGATCCATACGTGTTTACTGCCCTTTCTTACTATTCTTGAACTCTGTCTTCTTGCCGGCGCCGTCGACGGACCGAGTCGGCGGGCCCTTTCTGCCGCAGGCCGTGGCGGCGGCAAGCAGCGCCGTACCCAGGATCAGGCGCAGCATGGCCCGGCGCGGCGTCATAACCCGCCCCTGGCAGTGGCGGCGGCGGCCCGCACCTGGGCCGGCGCGGTGCCACCCTGGCTGGTCCGCGAGGCCACGGAATTATGCACGCCCAGCACCTCGAACACCGCCTCGGTGATGCCATTCTCGACCGCCCGCATATCCGCCAGGGACAAGCCGTCCAGATCGACGCCCTGTGCCTCGGCCAGCTTCACCAGGCTGCCCGTGACGTGGTGGGCTTGGCGGAAGGGTAATCCCAGTTCCCGGACCAGCCAGTCAGCCAGGTCGGTGGCGGTGGCGAAGCCCTGGCCGGCGGCGACCTCCATTACCTCTTTTTTGACCACCATATCGCCCAGCATGCCGGTCATGGCGGGGACGGTCAGGGCCAGGGTGTCGGCCACCTCGAAAACCGGTTCCTTGTCTTCCTGCATATCCTTGGAATAGGTCATGGGCAGGCCCTTCATTACCACCAGCAAGGACGTCAGATCGCCGATCACCCGACCGGCCTTGGCCCGCACCAATTCGGCGGCATCCGGGTTGCGTTTCTGCGGCATGATCGAAGAACCAGTGGTAAAACCGTCGCCCAGGGAGATAAAATTGAACTGGGCCGAGGCCCAATTGACCAATTCCTCCGCCAGCCGCGAGAGATGCACCGACAGGATCGCCGCCGCCGCGAGATATTCCATGGCAAAGTCCCGCGCCGACACCGCGTCCATAGAGTTTGCCATGGGCCGCTCAAAGCCCAAGGCCGCCGCCGTCGCCACCCGGTCGATGGGAAACGAGGTGCCGGCCAGGGCGGCGGCGCCCAGGGGGCTTTCATTCAAACGCCGCCGGCAGTCGGCAAACCGGCCACGATCGCGGCTCAACATTTCCACATAGGCCATCAAATGGTGGCCAAAAGTGACCGGCTGGGCGGCCTGCAAATGGGTGAACCCGGGCATGACGGTGTCTGCATGCTCTTCCGCGCGGTCCAACAGTGCCACTTGCAACCGCTTCAGGGCCGGGTCCAGGGCGTCAATCTCGTCCCGCAGCCACAGACGAAAGTCCGTTGCGACCTGATCGTTGCGTGACCGGGCCGTGTGCAGACGGCCCGCCGCTTCGCCAATCAATTCGCTCAACCGCACCTCCACATGCATGTGGATATCTTCGCGCACCGGATCATAGGTGAAGGTCCCGGCGGCGATTTCGCCTTCGATCTGCTCAAGCCCCTGCAAAATCGCGTGACCATCATCAGCAGTCAGGATACCTTGGGCCACCAACATGCTACAATGGGCTCGGCTGCCGGCGATGTCCTGGCGGTAAAAGCGCCGATCGAAATAAATCGACGCGTTGATCCGCTGCATAATGTCAGAGGCGCCGCCGGCAAATCGTCCACCCCACAGAATGTTGGCCGCCGATTGATTGCCGTCTACCGACTTGTCGTCCGGCTTTTCGTCGGTCATTTAGAAACTCCCGCTTTTGAGGAGGCCATGGCCCAGTTACGTTTCTGCCCCAAAGTCCCTTTGATAGCCCTATTTATCGCCACCATGAGCATTTTCGTGCTGCTGGCAATGGCGCAAATAGGGCACGCCGGCAACTTGTCCCAACGGGCCGTCGGGACAATGACAAACTTTACCCCTTTGCCCAAACCGCTGCCAGTGCCGCATATAACCTTCCGTGACGGCAATGGCCAAACACGCGGCCTGACCGATTTTGCCGGTAAGGTTATTCTGGTCAATTTTTGGGCCACCTGGTGCGGCCCCTGTCGCCGCGAAATGTCGGATCTGGATAGGTTGCAAGCGCGCCTTGGCGGTCCGGAATTTGTCGTCGTGGCGCTTTCCTCCGACCGCGAGGGCCTGGAGGTGGTGCAGAAGTTCTTTCGGGAGAATAGTATTCAACATCTGGGCGCCTTCGTCGATAAGACCACCAAGGCACAGCGGGCTTTTGGCGTCTATGGCCTGCCGACTTCGGTACTGATTGATGCCAAGGGACGGGAAGTCGGCCGTCTGGTCGGGCCGGCGGCGTGGGACAGCGTCGATGCCCGCGCCCTGATCAACGAGGTCATCGCCAACAGCGGATCCGGGGGCGGCGCTACCAAAATTGGCGCGTCCACTAAATTGGCGCCGTAATTCTAGCGCAATCTTCAATTAAATTGAGTCGCGAACACGGCTCAAGTAATCCGTTCAATTGCTCTATTCTGAAAATTCCGAGCGCATTTGGATCAAATTTCTTCTTAGTGGAGTGGCCGTGATGATAATTAGGCAGGCGGACAAGGATTTCTTTTCCGAACATGGCTTTATTCATGTAGGTCCGGTGCTGACGAAGGAAAAGCTGCGCGCGGTGCAGGCCGAGACCGACGCCATTGTGCAGGCCGCCAGCGGCGTTGAAGAGCATAATCAGGTCTATGACCTGGAGGCCTCGCATACGCCAGAAACGCCGCGGGTCCGGCGCATCAAGACACCGCATCTGTTTTTTCCCGTGTTCGAAGATCTGGTCCGTGATCCTGACATAACGGATCCCGTGGCCGCCCTGATCGGTGAAAATATTCGCCTGTATGGTGGCAAGATAAACATCAAGGCGGCCGGGTATGGCGCGCCGGTTGAATGGCATCAGGACTGGGCATTTTACCCGCATACCAATGACGACGTATTGACCGTTTGTCTCCTGTTGGACGACATGGATGCGGATAATGGCGCCCTATGCGTCATGCCTGGATCGCATAAGGGACCGATATTCGATCATCACAATAATGGCGCTTTTTGCGGCGCTCTGGACCTGGATGCCAGCGGGCTCGAATTCGAACAGGCCATGCCCATGAGCGGCAAGGCCGGGGATATGTTGATATTTCATTCCCGGGCGGTACATGGCTCCCCCGCCAACCGTTCAAACCGCCAGCGGCGCCTATCGATCTGGGAGATGACCGCCGCCGATGCCTGGCCCCTGGCCGGGTTAAGGGACGGCTATGACGAGTTCCAAAGGTGGGTGATACGGGGGCAGGGCAGCCTGGTGCCGCGCCTGCAAGATGTACCTGTGCGCATGCCCTATCCCACGGCGGTCCATGCCGGTTCTATCTACGAAAACCAACGCGCCATGGGTCGGCAGTATTTCGAACATCTGAACACCGCAGCCGGCGATGAGACGATTCTCGACATTGACGTGGTCCGTTGCGACCACGACGGCGCGCCGGCATGAACAAAAAAATCCAATGCGGCCTCGATCGATAGCCAAACGGGATCAGGAGATCAATCTTGTGAAGCTGCGCCGGGTAGGCTCGCACCAATATTGACGAAGCTATGTTGCGCGGCGGATGCCAAACACTGCGAATTGTTGATGGCCCGTGGCGAGCTTGCGGTATCGAGCATGCCACAGACGTTCATATTTTGCATGGGGCGCCCGTCCTCATCCGGCCACAGGGGCAGGCTTAAATTTTCTACCGGACGAATATTCCGGTTCTCGAACGTGACATTCCAGACCCAAAGGGCGCCACAAGGTTGATGCGCGGTTTGTACGGTGCGGACGCCGCGGGCTAGGCGGTGTGCGGGGTCCGTCAACTCCATCAAATTGCGGCCTGTCAACTCAACCCCCATGATCTCGCGGATCATGGTGCCGGCCAGTCGGAAAATAATCTCGGTTTCGGAAAACACGTCAACCAGCGCAATCCAAGGCAAACTGCCGGTAATGTCGGCCAGGCGCACATTTGAACGGCGGGGCAATATCTTATCGCCTCGCCAACCGGCCCAGGCGGCCGCCAGGGTCTGACAATTCCCCGTGACCGGCGCCAATTCGCAAATATGCATAGGTTATATACATTGCAAAATAGGATCCTGATAAATGACAAAATGAATTTAGCGCTCTACATTTCAAACTCAAACCCGTTACAGTATTGGAGTTTCTGCGCCTATGGCCGATACGTCGCAACAAGCGCAGTACGAACGTTGCCTCCCACGGCTGTATCGTCAATTTGAAAAAGCGCGGTGAATTTTCCGCCAGGCAATTAGGGGACGAATTATGTTGGCGAAGAGCTCCATATTGACAGCCTTGGCTTTGGCCCTGACTTTGTTTGCGGTCGCGCCCGCCGGGGCGGCCGCGGCAATTTACAGCAACTGGCTCGATCGGGCGATCGGCGGCTATGACCCGGTGGCCTATTTCACCGACGGCAAGGCGGTGGAAGGCACAGGCGATTTCACGGCCACATGGATGGGTGCAAATTGGCGGTTCGCCACCGCCGCCAACCGGGACCTGTTTGTTGCCGCGCCGGAAAAATATGCACCGAAATATGGCGGCTACTGCGCCTATGCGGTAGCCCAGAATTCTACCGCCAAGATCGACCCCACGGCCTGGGCCATCGTCGATGGAAAGCTGTATTTGAACTACTCGCACGATGTCCAAAAAACCTGGAGCGCCGACCGAGACGCCTATATCGCCGCCGCAGACAAAAACTGGCCCGACGTCCTGAAATAGAGGAACATCAGGCTTACTCATGGCGCCAATGGGAGTTCGAGTTGCTCTGAAAGACCGCCTGGATCAAAGTCCCGAAGAGTTATGCCAATGGTCCGCCTGACCGGTCCGAATGGCCGCCAGGGCGTGGCCGATCCGTGCCAGGGGCCGCAGGCCGTTCCGTACCTGCGGCACCACCGCCGCGATCGATCCCACGCCCGGTATTGCCTCGCGCCGCCGCCACTAGACGGTCAAAGCGGGCGATATCAGCCTCGCTGCCGGCGCTATCACCAACAAGCGCATTAACGCCGCCCCCCGCTTTGTAAAATCCGGCCTGATTGAGCATCGACCTGCAGATGTAGTATTTGATCGTCCGGCGCCAGCAGTTTCGGGCGTTAAATCCAGCGCCCCCGGTTGTTTCGGGCCAGATCCGCATCCAGCAGGTGCCCCGATTAACGGCCTTTGGTCTGTTGCAGTATTTGTTGCAATGGCAGAATTTTGCCGGCGTTGACCGCATCGCGGGCCGGATCATGATCGCCGCGGCCACTTCCCTTGCGGCGCCCCTGTTGCACCAAGATCAGCCTCTCTCGATGGGCCCAGGACAGCGCCGTTTCCGACCCAGCCTTCGGCCATGCCCGATGACCCGCCCTTGCCATCACCGGCAAAACAGGGGCGGCGGCCAGGATCAGAAGGGAGACGAGGCGTTGATGCATGCCCCATAGTAGCCCACACCATTCGAACCGTGAGTGAACGAATCAGCCATCCGCCCAAGGCGGTTGGCTGCGTTGGTTTCGATTGAGACGGAAAAACGCCAGCCAATGTTGACTTCACGGGCCGGGTCCGGGTATCAGACGGCGAGCGTGGCGGCCGGCCCGGCCCCAACAGGTACCTTTACATCAACGGCGGATCGATAAGGCATGGCGTCCTACCAATACATTTTTACCATGCGCGATTTGCGCAAGGTCTTCCCCGGCGGCCGGGAGGTTTTGAAAGACATTACCCTGGCCTTTCTCCCAGGCGCCAAGATTGGCGTCATTGGCGGTAATGGAGCCGGTAAATCGACCCTGTTGCGGATCATGGCCGGGTTGGAAACCGAATTCACCGGCGAAGCATGGGCCGCCGAAGGGGTGCGCGTGGGATTGCTGTCCCAGGAGCCGGCCCTGGATCCGGAGAAGGATGTCCAGGGCAATGTCACCGACGGGGTGCGCGCCATCAAGGATCTACTGGATCAATTCGAGGCAGTCAGCGCGCGCTTTGCCGAGCAATTGACGGATGACGAGATGAACGCCCTGATCGAGGAACAGGGTGAACTGCAGGAACGGATCGATGCCCAGGATGCCTGGGATCTGGACCGCCATATCGAGATTGCCATGGACGCACTGCGCTGTCCGCCGGGCGATGCGGACGTCACCAAATTATCGGGCGGCGAACGGCGGCGGGTCGCCCTGTGCCGGCTGCTGCTGGAAAAGCCCGATCTGTTATTGCTGGACGAGCCGACCAACCACCTGGACGCGGAATCCGTTGCCTGGTTGGAGCGGCATCTGCACGACTACACCGGTACCGTAGTCGCCATCACCCATGACCGCTATTTCCTGGACAACGTAGCCGGCTGGATTTTGGAGTTGGATCGCGGCAAAGGGATTCCCTACGAGGGCAATTATTCCGGTTGGCTGATGCAAAAACAACAGCGCTTGGCGCAGGAGGGCAGTCAGGAAGAAGCCCGGCAACGCAGCCTGGCGAACGAGTTGGAATGGATCCAGCAATCACCACGGGCCCGTCAGGCGAAAAGCAAGGCGCGAATTCGGGCCTACGAGGAATTGCTGGCGCAGGACATCGACACGGGGCCAAAGCGGGCGCAGATCGTCATACCACCGGGTCCCCGGCTGGGCGACCTTGTGATTGAGGCAACTGGCCTCAAAAAAGGCTACGGCGACCGGTTGCTGATTGATGGCTTGGATTTCAAACTGCCGCCTGGCGGCATTGTCGGCGTGATCGGCCCAAACGGGGCGGGTAAAACCACCCTGTTCCGCATGCTGGTGGGCCAGGAGGTGCCCGATCAGGGCAGTCTGCGGATCGGTGATACGGTTACTTTGGGTTATGTGGATCAATCCCGCGATACCCTCGCGGGCAAGGCCACGGTCTGGCAGGAAATTTCAGGCGGCGCGGAAGAGATCTTGCTGGGCAAGCGTGGTGTGAACAGCCGCGCCTATTGTACCTGGTTCGGCTTTCGCGGCCCGGATCAGCAAAAACCGGTGGGCCAACTTTCGGGGGGCGAACGCAACCGGGTGCACCTGGCCAAGATGCTGAAATCAGGCGCCAATCTAATTCTGCTCGATGAGCCGACCAACGACCTCGACGTGGACACCTTGCGCGCCCTGGAAGAGGCCCTGTTGGCATTCGCCGGCTGCGCCATGGTGATCAGCCATGACCGCTGGTTCCTGGACCGCATCGCGACTCATATCCTGGCCTTTGAAGGCGATAGCCACGTTGAGTGGTTTGAAGGCAACTATGAAGCTTATGAAGAGGACCGCAAACGTCGCCTGGGCCAGGCCGCGGAACAACCCCATCGCATTAAATACAAGCCGATTTCACGCAGCTGATTTATTTCGATTTGTCAGGCCGAATGATTGCGCCGTTCACTTTCGCCGCCAGGGCATCCAGGAAGATATCCAAGTCGCCGCCTGCTGTGCGGACGGCGGCGGCAAAATCGGACCGTTCGGTCAGCGACATGGAGATACCCTCCACCATCACGTCAACTATTCGGACCGCGCCCTGCCGTTCGCGCAAATGCCAGACGACTGCGACGGGCTCGCCACTGGGACGCTGAATGCGGGTGTCGACGGTGGCCCCGCCTTTGTCATCGATGCGTTCTTGCAGCACGATGAACTTTTCGCCCGCGTAATTGCCGAAGCGGGCCGCATAGGAATTCACGATGTAATCTTCGAACAGTCCAAGGTACCGCTGTCGTTGCGCCGGGCTTGCCTGCCGCCAATAACGGCCCAAAGCGAAACGGGCGATCCCTTGAAGGGCGAAGCTTTGATTTAGAAGATGGCGGAAGCGGCGAATTTTTTCCGGGTGCGTCGACTGTTTGTCCGATAACATCTGCACGGCGGCATCACCCAGCGCCTTGATAAACGCCTCGGCTTCACCAGGCAGTAGCGTACGGCTTTGGGATTTTACAACAGCATTCGAAGCGGCGATTGGCGATGCGACAAAAATAACACCCAGGGCGAGGGCAAACAGACCCATGAAACCCCGCTGGCGCAAGAGTGCTCGGCCGCACTTATTTAACGTTGGACGAAACACGCTCTGCTTTGTCATCTTTCTCCAGCGCGTCGCCCATTTCAGGCAGCGGGTTCTCGGGGCCGCGGCCGTTGGCGATTTCCGACGCCCGGTGCTGCCGGTACAAACTACGGACGGTGGCGTAAAAATCAATTGAGCCTCGTTCGATCTCGTCGAAGGACTCAATATTGCGGGAGCGGATATCTATGCCCCGAACCACAGAGCGCGCCAAAGAGAACCCGGTGCGATGCTGATTTTCCACAGCATAAGTCATTGGGTCGGCGTAGAATTCAGCGAGCCGGCCCAGGCCGTCCCGGACGTTCGATGGGCCGATAATCGGCAACATCAGGTAGGGGCCCGGTCCTGCCCCCCATACCGCGAGGGTTTGGCCCAAATCTTCGTTATGGAAAGGGATGCCGGCGTCAGGATCATTGGGATTGTCGCCGGCCGCCACATCAAACAAGCCGCCGACACCAAAAAAGCTGTTGGTGGCAAAACGCCCAAAGCTGTCGGAGGCCCGTTCCACCTCGCCCTGCAGGAGGTCATTTGCAAAAATAAATGGCGTATCCAGGTGGCGAGAGACGTTGCGAACGCTTCTCCGGGCGCCTTCGGGTAGGATGCCGCGATAAATTTCAGCCACTGGACGTAGCAATATGTGATCGAGGAAGCGGTTAAGCTCGAAAAAATAGCGATTCAGCGGCTCGATCGGATCGTTTGCTTCATTATATGCCGCCACCGCTTCCTTGTCGTCGGCGGGCGGCGGCGTGGCACAGCCGGCCAGCAGGGCGAGCGTAAATATCGCTGCAACGCCTATCCCGGCATTGGCCACCTTTGCACGGGCGCGTAATGTTATTACATTCACTCGCATACCTCACCTAACCCTGCGGCTTAAATTTCCCGGAAAACAGGGAAATATCTTACAAATCCCTATTCCCCGCATCCCATGGCAATCGCCGCCAGTTTCGACTCGCCTACCATACCATGGTTTAACTCCGGGGTCGTAACTAATGTCTTAACGGCGATCTTCGCCGGAAATCAGCCACCACAACGCCACGCCATGACAGCGAACGACCAATGCGCAGAGAAAATCACCCCGATTTGGTACCACACGAAAATGCCGTTGGCTAGATTGTGCATGATTATTGTATCGAGTCGATCACAACTGTTGCATTTTTGCAGCGCTGCATTAGACCTATGAACACCCGCCCCGCCATGCTGAAGGCTGTTTACACACAGGGAAACGCGGTACCTAATATAGTCACAATCTTGAACTCAAGGAATGGCCCCATGCCGCAGAACGAGCCGGTTGTCGACGATGCCGTCGCCCCGCGCGATAATCCAATGCTACAAGGTAATTTTGCGCCGGTGGATGTGGAAGCCACGGCCCATGACCTTATGGTCGAGGGCACAATTCCCAGCGAGTTGAATGGCGCGCTGCTGCGTGATGGACCGAACCCCATTGCCCCAGGTTCTGGTCACCATTGGTTCATGGGCGATGGCATGATCCATGGCATTACCATCCGCGACGGCGGCGCCCAGGTCTATCGCAACCGCTGGATCCGGACGGCCCAGGTCGAAGCGCTGTTGGGCTTGCCGAAAGCGCCGGTCAGCCCGCACCAGCCCATGCAGCAAGGCTCCGGCAGCGTCAATGTGATTGGCCATGGCGGCCGCATCCTGGCCTTGCCGGAGGTGGGCTTGCCATGGCAACTGGACGGCGAATTGAACACCATCGGCCAGCATGATTTCGACGGCGCCCTGCGCAGCAATATGACGGCGCATCCAAAGATCGATGCCGCGAACGGCGAACTGGTCTTTTTCGGCTATGATTTTGGCCCCGTCAGCCTGCGCTACCACGTGGCCGACCAGGCCGGAAAACTGCTGCGCACGGTCGAGATCGAAAAGCCCATCCCGACCATGATGCATGATTTTGGCGTCACGGCGACCCGGGTCATCTTCATGGATCTGCCGGTTGCCTTTAGTTTGGAAATGGCGCTAAGCGGCAAGGGGCTGCCCTTCCATTGGCGTGATGATATGCCGGCCCGTCTGGGCATTTTACCCCGTGCCGCCACCAAGGACGCGGTGCAATGGATAGAGATCGATCCCTGCTACGTCTACCATCCCCTGAACGCCTATGACGATGGTGCCGAGATCATATTCGACGTGGTGCGTCATGACCGCACCTTCGTACAGGGGCAATTGGAAGGTGGCGGCGAGACGCGCCTGGAACGCTGGACCATCGATCCCGCCAAGGAGCGGGTGCGCCGGGAGGCGATCAGCGGTATGGGCCAGGAATTCCCCCGGGTCGACCCGCGGGTGGAATGTCATCCCCACCGTTATGGCTATACGGTGGGTTTCGGCATGGGCGTGGGCCCAGGCAATCTGCTGAAACATGACCTTGAACAACGCACCATGGCGGTGCACGACGTCGGCCCGGAGGGTGCGGCCAGCGAGGGCGTGTTCGTACCGAGCGGCGATGGCGAGGACGCGGGCTACGTGCTGTCGGTGGTCTATGACGGCCGCACCGGCAAAAGCCATCTACGGATCATCGATGCCCAGGATTTCGCCGCCCCGCCGGTGGCAAAGATCCACCTGCCGGTCCGCGTCCCCTTCGGCTTCCACGGCAACTGGCTCCCCGCCGCCTGATCTGGCGGCATTTGACGCGGCATTAATGGGCGGCGGTGGCATTGCCCGGATTGTCTAACGGGATCGGGCCATTTATGATGCGCCGCACGAGATGCCGCGCCCACGCGGCGCTGGGGAGCCCACCTGAATGACAATTGTAGATGCGGACGCGGCCCAAGACGCCGAACGGGTTGATCTGTCCCCGGCGGTATCGGACGAAATCAAATACACCACTTGCTACATGTGCGCCTGCCGCTGTGGCATCAAGGTACATCTGCGCGATGGCGAGTTGCGCTATATCGAGGGCAACCGCAATCATCCGGTCAATCGCGGCGTGCTTTGCGCCAAGGGCTCGGCCGGGATCATGCAGCACCATTCGCCGGCCCGTCTATCACGGCCGTTGTTGCGGGTCGGCGAGCGGGGCAGCGGTGAATTCCGCGCCATCAGTTGGGACGAGGCCATGAAGCTGGCGACGTCCTGGCTGGACCCGATCCGCAAAGAGGACCCTCGCAAACTGGCCTTTTTCACCGGCCGGGATCAAAGCCAGGCCCTGACGGGATGGTGGGCCAGCCAGTTTGGTACCCCCAACCACGCGGCCCACGGCGGCTTTTGCTCGGTCAACATGGCGGCGGCGGGACTGTATTCGATCGGCGGTTCATTCTGGGAATTCGGCGAACCCGACTGGGAGCACTGCCGCTATTTCATGATGTTCGGGGTGGCGGAAGACCACGATTCCAACCCGATCAAGACCGGCCTGGCAAAGCTGAAGGAGCGGGGCGCCAAGTATGTGGCCGTCAATCCGGTGCGCACGGGCTATGCCGCCATCGCCGATGAATGGCTGGCCGTTACACCCGGCAGCGACGGCTTGTTTGTCCTGGCGCTGGTGCATGAATTGCTGCGTGCGGGCAAAGTCGATCTGGATTATCTGGCCCGCTATACCAACGCGCCCTGGCTGGTGATCGAGGATCCCGGCGCCGATGATGATGGCCTGTTCGCCCGCGATGGGGACGGCCATCCTTTGTGTTGGGACAGCGCCAGGGACGCTGCCGTCAACGCGCTGGAGACCGACATTGCCCCGTCCCTGAAGAACCGCGTCACCCTGCCCGATGGCCGCACCGCGGTGCCGGTGTTTCATCTGTTGGCCGAGCGTTATCTGGATGGCCAATACGGCCCCGACGCCGTGGCCGACCAGACCGGTATATCAGCGGAAACCATTCGGCGGATTGCGGGCGAACTGGCCCATGCCGCCTTCGCCGAGGAAGTGGTGCTGGACGTGCCATGGACCGATTGGGCCGGGCGCCGGCACGAACAGATGATCGGCCGCCCCGTGGCCATCCATGCCATGCGCGGCATCTCGGCCCACGCCAACGGCTTTCAAACCTGCCGCGGCCTGCATCTGTTGCAGATGCTGTTGGGCAGCATCGATGTACCGGGGGGCTTCCGCTACAAGCCACCGTTTCCCAAACCCGCGCCGCCGGGTCTAAAGCCCGCCGGCAAGCCCGGTGATGTGGTGCCCGGTCAACCTCTGGGCGGGCCGCCCCTGGGTTTTCCCCAAGGGCCGGACGACTTATTGGTGGAAGCCAATGGCGCCCCTTGCCGTATCGATCATGCTTTCTCGTGGGAGGCGCCCATGTCGGCCCACGGCATGATGCATACGGTGATCGCCAACGCCTGGCGCGGCGATCCCTATCCCATCGATACTTTGTTCATGTACATGGCCAACATGGCCTGGAATTCGTCCATGAACACCACCGATGTCATGACCATGCTGACGGACAAGGATCCCGGCAGCGGTGACTACAAGATCCCGCATATTATCTATTCGGATGCCTTTTATTCCGAGACGGTGGCCTATGCGGATCTGATCCTGCCCGACACCACCTATCTGGAGCGTTGGGACTGTGTCTCGATGCTGGACCGTCCGATCTCCAGCGCCGACGGGCCGGCGGACGCGATCCGCCAGCCGGTGCTGACACCCAATCGTGACGTCCGCCCGTTTCAGGATGTGCTGTTGGACCTGGGCGTCCGGCTGGGCCTGCCGGGTCTGCTGGACGAGACCGGCGCGGCGCGCTATCCCGGCGGCTATCCGGACTATCTGGTGAACCACGAACGCAGCCCCGGCGTCGGTTCGCTGGCGGGCTGGCGCGGTGCCGGCGGCGACAGTCACGGCCGGGGCGCGGTCAACCCGGACCAGCTTGACCGTTATGTGGAAAATGAATGTTTCTGGCGCGATGAACTGGCGCCCGAGCAGCGCTATTTCAAACATGCCAACAAGGACTATCTGGAATATGCCGTGAAGATGGGGTTCATCGGCGCGGCGCAACCCGTGGTCCTGCAATTGTACACCGAGGCGCTGCAGCGCTTTCGCCTGGCCGCGCGCGGCGTGGGCGAAACGCAACCGCCCGAACAGCAGCGCAGGCGGATCGAGAGGTTTTTCGACCCCCTGCCCATCTGGTACCCGCCCAGCGCCGTGGACGGCACCGCGGCGGAGGATTATCCCCTGCACGCGATCAGCCAGCGGCCGGCGGCCATGTATCATTCCTGGGGCTCGCAGAATGCCTGGCTGCGGCAGATCCATACGGCCAATCGGCTGTATATTTCCGAAACAGTGGCGCGTCAGCAGGGCATCGAGGACGATGGCTGGGCCTATCTGGAAAGCCGTCATGGCCGCATCAAGGCCCAGGTGCGGGTCATGGCCGGGGTCAACGACCACACGGTCTGGACCTGGAATGCCATCGGCAAGCGCGCCGGTGCGTGGAACCTGGCAGCGGATGCACCGGAAGCCGAAAAAGGCTTTCTTTTGAACCACCTGATCGAGGATCTGTTGCCCCCCGATGCCAACGGCGAACGCATGCCCAACGCCGATCCCATCACCGGCCAGGCCGCCTGGTTCGATTTACGGGTGCGCATATCGAAGGCGCCGGCGGGCGCAGAGGCGTCGGAGCCTGCGTTCGCGGCGCTGCCATTGCCGCCCGGCGTCGCAACCCGTCCAACCATGCTGCGCTATGGCGCCAAAATGAAGCGCGGTAAGTTCGGAGGCAGCAAATCATGACCTCATTGCCACGGGAAGCACCGGCAAAACGCCTTGGCTTGGTGATCGACCTGGATACCTGCGTCGGCTGTCATGCCTGCGCCGTGAGTTGCAAGGAGTGGAACACCACCGGCTATCACGCGCCCCTGCCCGATAGCGACCCCTATGGCAAGGACGTGGACGGGGTCTGGCTGAACCGCGTGCATGGCTATGAAACCAGTTCGGCGGCAGGCGCGCGCACGGTCTATTTCCCGCGCTCCTGCCTGCATTGCGAAGAGGCGCCCTGTGTCACCGTCTGTCCGACGGGGGCGTCCTATAAACGTACAGAGGATGGCATCGTCCTGGTCGATGAGGACATTTGTATCGGCTGCAAGCTGTGTTCCTGGGCCTGTCCCTATGGCGCCCGGGAATTCGATCGCGACGGCGGCGTGATGAAAAAGTGCACCTTGTGCATCGACCGCATCTACAACGAAAATCTGGAAGAGATCGATCGACAGCCGGCCTGTGTCAACGCCTGCCCGGCCAAGGCCCGGCATTTCGGTGACTTCAACGATCCGGATTCAATTGTCTCCGAGTTGACCGCCGCCCGTGGCGGAGTGGAGCTGTTGCCGGAAATGGGCCTGAAGCCGACCAACCGGTATCTGCCGCCCCGGCCTCGCGCCACCATGGGCGATGGCGCCAGCCTGAAGGATGCGCCCGCCGCCGACGGCGGCTTCCTGGGCTGGATCGATCGGGCATTGTCCCGCTAGCCGCGGCATTAGAGTGCATTGAGAGTACAGACTAAGCATGCAACCCGCCTATTCCGTCATTTTCCTGACCACCGCCACGGGCGCCGGTTACGGCCTGCTGGCCCTGCTGGGTGTTCTCCGCGCCATGGATAGCCTGCCGGACGAGCGCGCCTTTGGCCTGCTCGCCCTGGGTCTAGCCATGGCTTTGATCAGCGCCGGGCTGTTGGCCTCGGCGGCCCATCTCGGCCGCCCGGAGCGGGCCTGGCGGGCCTTCAGCCAATGGCGCTCCTCCTGGCTGTCCCGGGAAGGGGTTCTGGCCGTGGCCGGCTATGGCCCGGCAGCGCTGTTCGCCTTTGCCTGGTTAATTCTGCAACGCAACGACGGCCTTTGGCCCCTGGCCGGTCTGGCAGCGGCGGTGCTGTCCGTCGCCACCGTCTACAGCACCGCCATGATCTATCGTTCCCTGGCCGCCATTCCCCGCTGGCATCATCCCCTGGTGCCATGGGTCTATCTGATCCTGGCGCTGGCCACGGGCGCCCTGTGGCTCAACGCGGTGCTGGCGTCCTTGGTCGGCGACCATGGTGGCCATGCCCTGGTGCGGGCGATTTGCTTCGCCGCCCTGGCCGCCGCCTGGTTGTTGAAGATCGCCTATTGGCGCGCCATCGACGGCGCCACCGGCGAAAGCAGCACGGCCACCGCGATCGGGTTGGGCGGCCTGGACGGCCTGGGCCCGGTGCGCCCCCTGGATCCGCCCCATGTGCAGGACAATTATCTGCTGAAGGAAATGGGTTTCGCCATCGCCCGCAAGCACGCCGCCAAGCTGCGCCGCCTGACCCATCTGATGGCCTTCCTGGTGCCTCTGGTCTTGGTGGTGGTTCAGTCCGTCGCTTCCGGCCCCGTCAGCCTGTTGGCGGCGGCCCTGGCAGCCGTAACCGTCAGCTTCGGCGTCGTCGTTGAACGCTGGCTGTTCTTCGCCGAAGCCCAGCACAAGGTAATGCTGTACTACGGCACGGAGCGCATCTGACTCATTTCCGAACCGGCCGGAGCTGCCGGCGGGGCGGGCAACTCGGAACGCTTTTGCAATGGGTCAGAACAAGCCGGTGATCTGACCGTTTTCGTCCAGGCCGATGGTTTCCGCCGCCGGGCGGCTGGGCAGACCGGGCATGGTCATGATGTCGCCGCAGACCACGACCAGAAATTCGGCGCCCGCCGCCAGGCGGATTTCCCGGATCGAGACGACATGGCCCGAGGGCGCGCCCTTGCGGTTCGGATCGGTGGAAAAACTGTATTGCGTCTTGGCCACACAAATCGGCAGATGGCCATAGCCCTGATCCTGCAATTGCTGAAAACGCTCGCTCACCAGGCGGTCGGCGCTGATATCATCGGCGCCGTATATGCGCTGGGCGACGGTACGCATCTTCTCCCACAACGGCATCTCGTCGCCATACAAGGTGTTGAAATCGGATTCACCGGCCTGCGCCAGCTCCGCCACGCGGAGCGCCAGTGCCTCGGCCCCAGCCCCGCCGTCGGACCAGTGGCTGCAAACGAAAGCGTCCACATCAAAGCCCTTGCAGTAATCGGTAATCGCCGCCATTTCGTCCTTCGTGTCGGCATCGAAACGGTTGATGGCGACGACGGCACGCATGCCGAATTGGCCAATATTTTCCAGATGCCGGCCCAGATTCTCCAGACCCCGCTGCAAGGCGGCGACATCTTCCCTGCCCAGGTCGTCCCGGGCCACGCCACCATGCATCTTCAGGGCCCGGACCGTGGCCACCAGCACCACCGCGTCCGGCCGCAAGCCCGACTTGCGGCATTTGATATTGAAGAACTTCTCCGCCCCCAGGTCGGCACCGAAGCCGGCTTCGGTGACGACAAAATCGGCCATCTTCAAGGCTGCCCTGGTGGCGATCACGGAATTGCAGCCATGGGCGATGTTGGCGAAGGGTCCCCCGTGGATAAAGGCAGGATTGTTTTCCAGGGTTTGCGCCAGATTGGGCTGGATCGCGTCCTTCAACAACGCCGCCATGGCGCCGTCGGCATTTAGGTCCCGCGCCGTGACCAGGTCCCGGTCACGATTTTGCGCCACCACCATATTGCCCAGGCGGCGGCGTAGATCGTCGCTGTCCGAGGCCAGACAGAACACCGCCATCACTTCCGAAGCCACGGTAATGTCAAAGCCATCCTGGCGGGGAAAGCCGTTGGCCACGCCGCCCAGATTGGCCACGATGGAACGCAGGGCCCGGTCGTTCATGTCGACGACCCGGCGCCAGGAAATACGCCGGGCATCAATATCCAGCTTGTTGCCCCAGTAAATATGGTTGTCCAGCATGGCCGCCAGCAGGTTGTTGGCCGCGCCAATGGCATGGAAATCACCGGTGAAATGCAGGTTGATATCCTCCATGGGCACAACCTGGGCATAACCGCCGCCCGCCGCCCCGCCCTTGGTCCCGAAACACGGACCCAGGCTGGGTTCCCGCAAACAGATCGCAGTCTGCTTGCCGATCCGGTTCAGGGCATCGCCCAAGCCGACGGTGGTCGTCGTCTTGCCCTCGCCGGCCGGTGTCGGCGTGATGGCCGTGACCAGGATCAGTTTGCCCGTGGGCCGGTCCCCCAGAGAGGCTAGATAGTCCAGGTCCACCTTGGCCTTATCAGGGCCGTAGCGGTACAGATGCGTGGCGGGGATATTCAGTTTTTCGCCAATCTGTTCGATGGGCAAGGCGGTGGCTTGACGGGCGATTTCAATATCTGGCTGCATTTTTGGATATCCCTAATCTAGCGCAATTTCCAGTTAACTGGAGTCGCCCACACGACTTAAGTGATTGGTTCAATTGCGCATCCTGAAGGAGTCTGTGCACATTTGTATCAAATGTACACTAGACTTTTTCCAGGCCACACCATTCCGCGATGAACAGCGCCATGGCCTGGGTATTCCGGCGCACTGATTCCAAATTGACCCGTTCGTCAAAACCATGGATCGCATCGGATCGCGGACCATAGACCAGGCCAGGAATGCCTGCATAGAGTCCGAAAAATCGCGCATCGGTGGTTGCCGTGGTGGCATGCGACAGCAATGCCTGACCATAGGCCTCGCCGTGAGCCCAGCCCAGGGCCGCCTCCGCTTCGTCGGCACCTTGCAGGATATAACCTTCGGCCAGAAAGCCGTTATAGACAATTTGCGGCGGCGCGTTGCGCAGAAAGGCGTCCTGGGACGCCGCCTGGCGGATGCAGTCTTCCAACTCCGCCTGCCGGGCCTGCAGATCGTCGCCGGGATAGATCGCCACGCGAAGATCGAAGACGCACCAGGACGGCACGGACGAAGCCCAATCACCGCCTTCGATTTTACCGACGTTGAAATTGATCGGGTGATCATGGTCGGCATAATGGGGTTGATCGAACCGCTCGGCGTTCCACATTTTCTCCAGTTCCTTCAAACCCTGGATCAAAACAAAAGCCGCATCGATGGCGTTTGAGCCGGTGCCCGCATAGGCGACGTGGACGGGAATACCCTGAACCTTGATCTGCAGCCAGATTACGCCGATCTGGGCCCGGACCAGGCTGTCACCCATGGGTTCCGGGATCAACGCCGCCGCCGCCCGGTAACCCCGCGCCAAACAGGCCAGGGCACCATTGCCGGTGCATTCCTCTTCGACCACGGATTGCAGGAAGACATCCGCCGCAGGCCGCAGGCCAAGGGCCCGCAGGGCCCGCAGGGCATACATGGCGCCGACCAGTCCGGCTTTCATATCGCCGGCGCCGCGGCCATACATCCAGCCGCCATCGATGCGCGGCTGGTACGGCGGCGAGGTCCACATCTCGTGCGGTCCCTCGGGCACCACATCGATATGGCCGTTCAAGATCAGAGAGCGGCCCTTGGGGTTTTCGCAGCGGTGGCCACCGACCACGTTGAAGGCGTTGTCATAGTCCGTATAGACCGGCGAGAAGCCCGGCAGATGGCTGATCTGATCCACCTCGATCTGCCAACGATCGACGGCCAAACCCTGCGCGCGCATGGCCTGGGCCATGAAGTCCTGGGCGGTATGCTCCCGGCCCCGGCGCGACGGGAATTTTACCAGCTCGGCGGTAAAATCCACCTGCTCGTCAAAGCCGGCATCGACCGCATCCTTGATCTTCCCGGCAATAGCGCTTTCAAGCATCGGCCTACGCTCCCACAGTATTGACCACAGAATAGGGATAATGGCCGGCGGAAACCAGTCCGAAGATGCGGATTCCATCAAGGAAAATTAAAGAAAGAATAAACGCTTGATTTATCCGGGGGGATTGGCGAGTATTGTCACTAGGTGCAGGGAGCGCCAACAAGAAAAAATCATGTGTGAGATTAAGTATTCAAAGAATAATCTCCGTAATTAGCTTGTAGAACTCAAGAATCTGTAAAAATCACAAAATCTTTCATAACTATACTTCATTTAGTCTTTGAGTTCTTTATTATTAGTTGCGTAATACGATAACCGAACAAGGAAAGGTGCCGCTCGTACTAGGACTCTCACGACCGGAATTCGTACTTATGGGCGGTAATGGCAACATGAAGAGAATTGACCAGTTGCAACAATTGGCTCAAAACAGCAAGATCAGCCGGCGGCATTTCATGTCCCAGGCGACGGCCATGGGCATCACGGCGGCGGCGGCCTCCACGATGTGGAGCCGCACCGTCAAGGCGGCCCCGAAACGTGGCGGCAAAATGCGTTTCGGCAGCGGCCATGGCAGCACCACCGACACTCTGGATCCAGCCACCTATGCGAATGGCGGCATTATCCATCAAGGTTACGGCATGCGAAATCACCTCTCTGAGGTGGATAACGATGGCACATTGGTGCCCGAATTGGCGGAAGGTTGGGAAGCCTCGGACGATGCCACCGAATGGGTCTTCAAATTGCGCAAGGGCGTGGAATTCCACAACGGCAAGACCATGGACGCCACGGATGTGATAGATTCCCTAAACCATCACCGCGGCAAGGAGTCCAAATCCGCCGCCAAACCGCTGCTGGCGCCAATCAACGAATTGAAGGCCGACGGCAAGGACAAAGTTGTTTTCAAACTGGCCGGCGGCAGTGCTGACTTCCCCTATACCGTCAGCGATTATCACCTCGCCATCATGCCGTCCATGGGCGATGGCAAGGTTGATTGGCGATCGGGCATAGGCACGGGCGCCTATATCAAGGACAAGTTCGAGCCGGGTGTCCGCAGTACTTTCAAACGCAATCCGAATTATTTCAAATCGGGCCGCGGCCACTTTGACGAAGTGGAATTTCTGACGATCGGCGACGTCGTGGCGCGGACGAACGCGCTGTCCACGGGTGAGATCGACGCCATGAACCGGTGCGATCTTAAGACGGTGCATCTGTTGAAGCGGCGAAAAGGCGTGCGTGTGGAAGAAGTCACGGGCACCTTGCATTACACCATTCCCATGCATACCGACGTGGCGCCGTTCGATAACAACGATGTACGCTTGGCCTTGAAATATTCGTTGGACCGCGAGGTCCTGTTGAAGACTATTCTGCGCGGCCATGGCGTCATCGGCAATGACCATCCCATCAGCACCGCCAACCGCTATCACAATAGCGAGCTGCCACAGCGGAAATACGATCTGGACAAAGCGAAATTCCATCTGAAGAAGGCGGGCCTGACCGCGCTGACCGTGGATCTGTCTGCCGCCGATGCCGCCTTTGTCGGCGCCGTGGACGCCGCTGTTCTTTACAAGGAGCAGGCGGCCAAGGCCGGCATCAACATCAACGTCGTCCGGGAGCCGAATGATGGCTATTGGTCCAATGTCTGGCTGAAGAAGCCCTGGTGCATGGTCTATTGGGGCGGCCGTCCGACCGAAGATATGATGTTCTCGCAATCCTTGGCCCAGGGCGCTGATTGGAATGAAAGCCATTTTTCAAACAAGCGCTTCAACGAACTGCTGGTTCAGGCGAGAGCGGAATTGGATGAGGCCAAGCGCCGCGGCATGTACGAAGAGATGCAGGTCATCGTGAATAGGGACGGCGGCACGGTCGTACCCCTGTTTGCCAACTATGTTTTCGCGATGTCTGACAAAATCCAACATGACGCCAAAATGGCGGGCAATTGGGACATGGATGGCGACAAAGCGATCGAGCGTTGGTGGTTCGGATAAGTCGAACCGCCTAGGCTGCTAGGTAAATGCCGCAACTTGGAAGAATGGTGGCCCAGCGTTTGGCGCTGGGCCTCCTCACCTTGTTTATCGTTTCCTTGATTATCTTTCTTTGCGTTGAACTGCTGCCCGGTAATTTGGCCGAGGCCATATTGGGTCAGGCCGCGACGCCGGAAACCGTGGCCGCATTCAACAGAGAGCTTGGCTTGGATTTGCCTCCGCACGAACGTTATATCGCGTGGCTGATCAACATTATGCAAGGGGATTTCGGCCGTTCATTGGCTAGCCAGCGGGAGATTTCCGAGTTACTGGGCAGCCGGCTGCAAAACACCCTGTTCCTGGCTGCTGTCGCCGCGGCGATCGCCGTTCCCTTGGCGGTCAGCCTGGGCATTTTGGCCGCGCTTTATCGCGAGAGCATCTTTGACCGGGCCGTCAATGCCGTCACGCTGACGTCAATTTCAGTCCCCGAATTCTTCGTGGCTTACATCTTAATTATCGTCTTATCGGTAAATCTGGGTTGGTTTCCCTCCATATCCAACATCAACGACGGTCTGAGTTTCTGGGAGAAAGTATATCGCACCGCCCTTCCCGCCTTCACCCTGACGTTGGTATGCGTCGCGCATATGATGCGCATGACCCGCGCCGCCATAATCAACCTGCTGGCCAGTCCATATATAGAAATGGCCCGTCTAAAAGGCCTGCGGCCGGGCCGGATCATCTTGAAGCACGCCCTGCCCAACGCCCTGGCGCCGATTATTAATGTCGTGGTGCTTAACCTGGCCTATCTGATTGTCGGCGTTGTCCTGGTGGAGGTGGTTTTTGTTTACCCGGGGATGGGGCAGTTACTGGTGGATTCCGTGGCGAAGCGGGATATCCCCGTGGTCCAGGCCTGTAGCCTGGTTTTCGCGGCAACCTACATTCTGTTAAACCTGCTGGCTGATGTGCTCTCGATCATGAGCAACCCGCGACTATTGCATCCGCGGTGAGGGAGACATGACATGACCATGCCCCTCACCGGAAGTACCTTTAGCGGCCATGCCTCGCCCTGGTTCAGCCGGGTTGCCGTCGCAGCCGTGCATTTCTTCCTGCTGATATTGTTCCTGCAGAACGTTACGGTGGATTTTTGGAGCGCGATACCCGGCTTTGTTTTCATCCATGCCTATAGCGCCATAGTCCTGGTCTATTGGAGCCGCCTTGACCAGACGCCGGCCGGTGACACGGTGATCGTGACCCTTACGTTGGAATTTGTCCTGATCGCCATACTCTTCTGGGATAGTTTTAGTGCCTGGCCATGGTCTACGTTGTTCGGCCTTGCGTTGGTGCAGATATGTGCTTTCGCGGCTGTACGGTATTGGAGCGAGTTGCGGCAGGCACCCTATTCTGCTTGGTTCGGCCTGATCGTCATTCTGATTTACATCATGGTAGCGGCCACCGCGCCAATCATTGCGCCTTTTGGCGAGACGGCGATTGTCGGCGCCGAATACGATGAATGGAGCGATAAACATCTACTAGGCACCGACAACTTGGGCCGTGACATGTTCACCCGCCTGATCTATGGCGGCCGAAATACCGTCGGCATCGCATTCATGACCACCGTCCTGGCCTTCGTCTTGGGCGGTCTGGCGGGATTGCTTGCGGCTGCCATGCGTGGCTGGATGGATCAAGTTTTGGGCCGCACGGTAGATACCCTGATGGCCATCCCATCGTTTATTTTTGCCTTGTTGATCCTGACCATTGTCGGCACATCGGTCCCGTCCTTGATCGTCGTTATCGCGGTATTGGATGCGACCAAGGTCTTTCGTCTGGCCCGGGCCGTATCCATGAACGTCGTGGTGTTGGAATTCGTTGAGGCTGCCAGCCTTCGCGGCGAAGGTCTATGGTGGATAATCCGCAGCGAAATTTTGCCCAATATCCTGCCGCCCCTGGTCGCCGAATTTGGCCTTCGCTTCTGTTTTGTATTCCTTTTCTTAAGCGGACTTAGCTTCCTTGGACTTGGGATCCAACCGCCCACTGCCGATTGGGGCAGCATGGTGCGCGATAACGCGACGCTGATCACCTACGGCGACATCACCCCGCTGTTACCCGCCGCCGCCATTGCGCTGTTGACCATCGGAGTAAATTTCGTGGTGGACTGGTTCCTCCATAAAGCCAGCGGTTTAAAGGATTAGACGCAGTGAGCGAGAGCAAAACACGCGACGTGCTGCTGAACATGCATGGCCTGCGCATCGAGGGCCGTAGCGACGAAATTTGGCAGGAGATTGTGCATGGGGTCAACGTCATTTTACACCGTGGTGAAGTACTGGGCCTGATCGGAGAATCGGGCGCCGGCAAAAGCACCATCGGGCTAGCCGCCATGGGCTTCGCCCGCGACGGCTGTCGGATCTCCGGCGGCACGATCATGTTCGACGACGTCGATTTGGCCAAGGCATCGGACGACAGCCTGCGGCTGCTTCGTGGTAGCCGCATTGCCTATGTGGCGCAAAGCGCCGCGGCCGCCTTCAACCCGGCCCATAAGTTGATCGACCAATATTGCGAAGCCCCTGTGCAGCACGGCATCATGCCCCGCGCGGAAGCAGAGAGCGACGCCATTGATCTATACGGCCGTTTGCAACTGCCGGATCCAGGGGGCATTGGTTTCCGTTATCCCCATCAGGTGTCCGGCGGCCAGTTGCAGCGCGCCATGACCGCCATGGCCATGGCCTGCCGGCCGGACCTTATTGTTTTTGACGAACCCACCACGGCGCTGGATGTCACGACCCAGATCGAGGTCTTGTCGGCGATCCGGGATATCGTCCGGCAATTCAATACCGCCGCGATCTATATCACCCATGACCTGGCCGTGGTCAGCCAAATGGCGGACCGCATCATGGTCCTGCGCCACGGCAACCTGGTCGAAGAGGGTGAAACCAGGGGCATGATCGAGGACCCGCAAAAGGATTACACGCGAGATTTATTGTCGGTGCGTTCATTCCGTAAGGAGATTTCACGGGAGCCAGACCCGGAGACCCCATTATTGCGGGTCGAGAATATTTCCGCCGCGTACGGCAAAACCCCGGTTTTGTACAATGTCTCTATCGATATCCATCGCAAGCGGACTGTCGCGGTGGTCGGTGAATCCGGCAGCGGCAAAAGCACCTTGGCACGCGTCATCACCGGCCTGTTGCAACCCAGCGAGGGGCACGTCTATTACGATGGCGCGCCCATGCCACCGGATCACCGCAAGCGCAACAAGGACGAAAAGCGGCGTTTGCAAATGATCTATCAAATGCCCGACACCGCCATCAATCCTAAACAACGGGTCAGCACAATCATCGGGCGACCGTTGGAGTTTTACCTTGGACTGCGTGGCGGGGATCGCGATGCACGGGTGCGCCAATTGCTGGAGATGATCGAACTGGACCCGGACGAATTCTTCGACCGTTTTCCCGGCGAGTTATCCGGTGGACAGAAACAGCGTATCTGTATCGCCCGTGCGCTGGCCGCCGAACCCGAGCTGATCATCTGCGACGAGGTCACCTCGGCCCTGGATCAGCTGGTGGCCGAGGAAATTCTGAAACTGCTGCAACGGCTGCAGGACGAACTGGGCCTGGCCTATATGTTCATCACCCATGATCTGGCCACGGTGCGGGCCGTGGCGGATGAAATCGTGGTGATGCTGCAGGGTGAGGTGGTGGAACAGGGACCGAAAGAACAGGTCCTCACACCGCCGCACCACGCGTATACCGAGCTGCTGTTGTCTTCCGTGCCCGAGATGGACCCGGATTGGCTGGATAATCTGCTGGAGCAACGGGCAAATTGACAGGCTTTCTAGGGCGCGGCCGCGTACAGCGTGGCGTTGGCGCTCATATAATTCTCCCAGGCGAACCAATAGGCAATATGGCCGGCAACGCGTACCAGTTTTTCACCTTTTGGCCCGACCAATGCCGTCTCCATTACTGTCCAGGTGCCGCCCGGGCCCTGCACCTTGCCCGTCTCATCGTGGGCTTGAAAGTTCTGTTTGCCCCGTTCATATGCCCGCACGGTGCGCGTCGCCGCATTGCCGATCAGGACAAGATTTCGCTCGCCCATGCTGTCATTTATCACCGGGCTTTTGGCAAAGGCCGCAAGGGGCCAGGCCCTTGCGGCGCCGAAGGCTCTGATGCCGAAGATGTAATCTTTCAGCTTTAGGGGCGAGTTGGCCTTAGCCACGGCGGGAAACATCAGGTTGGGCGCGGCGAAATAATCCTTGTAGACCACGTCCGAACCATAATCCCGGCTGTGGCCCGTATCCAATGCCAGCACCGTGGTATCGGGATGTCTTTGGCGCCAAAACGCCCATGTAGTGATGGCTACAGGCCGCGTTTTGAGGCGAATACCGCTTTTTGCCAGGGGCCCGGCCACGGGTTCGCCGGTAAACTGGTTCCACAGGCTCAAGGTTTCCCAATCAAACATCAGCTTGTTGGAACGATATAGCAGTCCCGATGAGCCGAATACCAACGGCCGGGTCCGGTCTGGCAACAGGGTCTCGTACAGAATGCCGGAGCCGCACAGGGTGCAATAAGCTAAAGCCACGGGAACACCGCCGATGCTGTCGTTGAACATCTCGTGCCAACCCATGATGCGCAAGGGATAGGCGCGGGCATCGCCGGCAATTTCGACGCCGAATACCAGGTCGTCCCCGGCCAGGTAATTCGCCGCCGCTGCCTTGATCATATGGGGATAATCCAGGGACGGAATGCCGGTCATGGCCCCGACACCGCCCCAGACGATCTCTTCCATACGCACGCGCATGCTGGCCCCGTTTTGCCAGCCAGGGCGAAAGAAAACAGCGAATTTCGGGTCGATCCGTTGCAGCGTATCCACCATCAGGGCGGCGAAACTGGGGTGGGGGCGAAGCGTTCCGTTGGCTTCCTGCCATAGCATCCATTGGAACCAGCCATCCGCCTGATGCCCGGTTAAATCCTTCAGGGCCGCCAGGACGGGGGCTTCGTCATGGTTGGAGAATTGCAGGGCCAGAATAAGGCCGGCCACCACATCCTGGTTGCCCCGTTGACGCAAAAAATCCAGCGCCTCGCCGGCCCTTTCCGGTGAACCGAGAATGACCGCCTGGGCCGCACCGGCGACGGCATCGTCACGAAGCCCGTGGCCGGCATGAGCAAGGGGCGCGGCGAAAAATAGCGCCCAGGCGACAAATAGAACAAAAGCCCGCCGGAAAACGTGATCCAGCACAAGGACGTTTTCACCGACGACCGCGCCATCCCCTTCCGGCAAGGTGGAGACGGCCGCTGGTTTCATGGCGGGCTGAACATACGCGATTTTCGGCATTGGCGGCATCTCCATGCGGTCTGGAAAGAACCGGTATGGCACCACTGAAATCTAGCATGAGCGGGACCCCCCTGCCAGCCAAGCGGATCGGGCTGCCCCCACAGCCTTTCCGGACTATTGGCAATGGACCGCCGCCAGTATCTTATTCACCTTGTCGCCATCATCTGACAGGGGCAACAGCAATTGCTGCATCCGAATGAGGCGGCCGGGGCTCTGCCGAAAATCGATGCGTGCGAATTGCGGCACGGCACGATCCACCACCCGGTGATAGAGCGCCGCAACCTCGTCCGCACGGGCACCATAATCGATTTCCGACAGATGGCGCCCGGTCAACTCGCAGTCGAACCGGCGGACGACCTCGGTGCCGACCAAGCGAAAGCGTATCTGCAGCGGCTCCGTGTTCATGGCGCGGTCGCCGACATCGGCCAGCATCAATTTGGGCAACAGACGGGGAATATCGGCAGGATTCAGATCCTTACGCGCCGGCATGGACCGCTGGCCGCACAACCGCCGCCAGTACTCCAGCGTCTGCCGCAACGCCACGTCGGCGCCCGCATCCAAAACCGTCACCGCTTCCATGTGCCCTCCGGACGGTACCCCCACCGCAAACAAGATAGAGGCTCCGAAGTGCGCAACGTATGGTTAATACGGCGTTAACGAAGTGATGGTCATCACTAAGGCGCGGAATTTTCGCCCATTCGACAGGCGATCCGTAAAATTCCCAGCCAGCCTGGCGCACATTTGACCCAAATGGGCTCAGGATCTTCGGCGCAGAGCCACTGACCTATTGACCTACGTCACGTTCACGATTCCCATGAATTGAAAACTGCTCTAACCGCCGTAAAAAACCTTGTCGCCCAATTCCTTCATCTCCAATATGGCTTCATCTGCCCGGCCTTCCGGCGCCTTGGCGACATTGGCGTCGATCACCTCACCGACCATGATGTGGTGATCGCCCCGTTCGACGATTTCGACGATCCGGCATTCCACGCTGGCGATGGCGTTGTCCAGAATGGGCGCGCCGCTGCTCCCGGTGTGGAATGGCTCGCCGCTGACGCTATTGCCGTCCCGGGTTGCCGGTTTGAAGAAGCCAAAGGCCAAGCCCTGTTGACCCTTGCCCAGCATATTCAGGGCAAAATGACCCGCCGTCTTGGCGATGGCGTAGGCGCCGGAATCCGCCTTGACCCCAACCACCAGCAGCGGCGGGGCGAAGGCGGTTTGCGTCACCCAGTTGACGGTGGCGGCGGCGACCTCGCCGCCGTGCTCCGCCGTCATGACATAGATGCCGTAGGGTATCATGCGCAGAGCTGTCTTTTTTGCGTCGTCATCCATGCTCTTTATCCTTCGCCGTAATGATTTGCCGTCTGTGGTTTGTTTGGCTTGGCCGCCCATGCCGACAATCAGGCTTCGGCGCTGGGCCGGGCCTGAACGCGCTGATGCCAGGCATTTATGTTCCGCAGATTTGGATCAATGGGCTGATCCACGCCGGCAAAGAAACTGACAAAGCCGTACAACAGGATATCGGCCAGGGTGAAGCGCTCGCCGACGACAAAGGTCTTGCCCGCCATCTGACCGTCCAGCCATTGCAGACCGTCCTGCGCAGATGCCTTCAGATCGTCCGCCGCCTGGGGAATGCAGCGCATGCGGTCCTGAAACATTTTCAAACCCGTGGAATAGCGGAAACCATTGCCCATGGGTTCGCAGATATTGAGGTCGATGCGGCGGGTCCACATTCGCGTTTCGGCCTTCTCCTCGGCAGTTGCGCCCACCAGTGGCGGTTCGGGATGCCGGTCCTCAAGATACTCACAAATTGCCGTGATTTCGGTCAGAATGCTGCCGTCATCCAGCTCCAGAGCCGGGCATTGTCAGGTTGGATTGACTTTCAGATAGTCGGCTTGGCGATTGACCCCCGCCATGATGTCGACTTCCTCCTTGGGCAGTTCGATCGCTTTTTCGGCCATGAACATGCGAACGACATGGGGGTTTGGTCCTATGGAATTGAATAACTTCATAATGCTGCAGTCCTCCCCAAGATGAATTCGTCTCCACCTGGGCATGTAAAACCAACACGGTGTAAATGGCAAGGTAAAGTCGTGCGAAACCATCATCGCGCGAGATGCTGAATGGTGCGGATCCGGCCGTTATTTGCGCCCGCCGGCCAGGCGCACGGAATCGGGATGGGCGCGCAGACGGGACATGGCGAAAACACCCAGAAATGGCCCTATGGCCAGCACCGCGAAGGCGTATTGCCAGCCCCAGGCCGCAGCCAGGGGCGGCACCAGATGCACCGTGAACAAGGTCAACAGGAAACCGGCACAGGTTTGCACGGTCAACATGGTACCGACGAATTCGGGGGGCGATAGTTCGGCGATGGAAGCCGAAAACTGCGCCGAATCCGCGACCACCGTCACCCCCCAGACCGTCGCCAGCAGGATCAGCAGCCATGGCGGACCACCGAACAGAAAGCCTATGGCCAAGGCGCACAGGCCCGAGGCGGTCATGGCGCCCATGGTCAGGGTCGTGCGGCCATAACGGTCAGCCAGGACGCCACCCGCCAAACAGCCAATGGCGCCACCGATGCCCATGGCGCCAAAGGTCGCCAGTCGCGACCACCAGGCCGCCGCATCAACCGCCATGACCTGGCGAAACGAAGCATCCAGAAACACCACCAGCCAGGCCCACATGGCATAAAGCTCCCACATATGGCCCAGATAGCCGAAATTCGCCCAGCGCAGGGCCGGTTGACGAAAGGCGCGCAAGGCGGCGCCGGGGGTGAATGGCGGTGCGGGCGCCAGATTTGGCCCCAGCCGCACCAGATTGATAAATAGTGCCGACAGCAGCGCCAGGATGGATGCCGCCAGAATGGTAAAGCGCCAATCCACACCGCCAAACGCATTGAACAGATGCGGCGCCGCCGAACCCAGGGTCAAGGCGCCGACCAACAGGCCGATCAGCAAACCCACGTCGCCGCGGGCCCAGCTGACCGCCATCTTCATGCCAACGGGATAAATTCCGGCCATGCAGACGCCGGTGACAAAGCGCAGCAGGATGACCGCGGGAGAGGTCGGCTCCACCGTCAGCAACAAGGCGTTGGCCAGGGCGGCGACCAAGGCGCTGGCCATAAAAAACCGGCGCAGATCCAGACGGTCGGCCAGACTGAACAGAGCGGAAATCACCGTGCCGGCGACAAAGCCGATTTGCACGGCCGAGGTCATCATCGAGGCTTGACGGGACGAAAGGCCATGTTCAGCGATCAGCGACGGC
Organism: Pseudomonadota bacterium; assembly: GCA_027623205.1. Taxonomy (GTDB): domain Bacteria; phylum Pseudomonadota; class Alphaproteobacteria. The sequence goes on from JAQBYC010000002.1 coordinate 76,314, forward strand.
ACCACGGCAGACGCGGAAAACCACAGGCCCAGGGCTGCCACCTCGCAAAATGCCAACAGCGCCAGGGACCAACCGCGCCGCCCGTCCGCCAGTTCCGCCCCCATCAGTAAAGCCTTTCAAACGAAGCCAACCCGGCCGGAATATTGCGCGCCGATACGCGCGAAACCATGCTAGGACTACAAATACCTTCGGCAATCCCACCAGCCAAACACTACCGTCTGTACTCTTATGAACGACCACACCAAAGACCACGAGGTCCAGTGATGTCCAGCCTGCTGACGATCTTTTTGGGCCTTACCCTGGCCGCCGTGCTGGGCGTATTGCTGTTGGGCGTTTACAATATGGGACGTGGCGGCAAGTTCAACGGCAAATACGGCAATTTGCTGATGCGCTGGCGCATTGCACTGCAATTGCTTGCCGTTGGTATCATGGTGATGTTGTTTTACATCAATCGGAACTAGACCACGACGCAGGCAGGGAAAACCATATGGTCAAGCTGACGAAAATCTATACCCGTGGCGGCGATGGCGGCCAAACCAGCCTGAGCGACGGCAGCCGGGTAGCCAAGGACGATTTGCGGGTCGCGGCCTATGGCGATGTCGATGAATTGAACGCCGTTATCGGTCTGGCGCGGCTGCATGCCACCGGCGTTTCGGATGAGATGCTGGCCCGCATTCAGCATGATCTTTTCGATCTGGGCGCTGATCTATCCACCCCCATCGTCGAGACGCCGAAACATCCGCCTTTGCGCATCCTGGACAGCCAGGTGGACCGGCTGGAGCGCGAAATCGACGCTCTGGGCAAGGCACTGTCGACCTTGAATTCCTTTGTCCTGCCTGGCGGCACGGCATTGGCGGCACATTTGCATCTGGGCCGCACCGTGGCCCGGCGGGCGGAACGCCTGGCCGTCACTTTAGCCGGCGGGGAACAGGTCAACCCCGCCGCCCTGCGCTATCTCAACCGCCTGTCCGACCACCTGTTCCAACTGGCGCGCCACGCCAATGATGATGGCAAGGTCGACGTCCTATGGCAGCCGGGCATTAACCGTTAGGGACCTGCATTCCGCCATCTGGTGCAATGTCCAATTTATTGGAGTCGCCAACGCGACGTAAGTGAGTGGTTCAGTCACTCTATTCTGAAGATTCTAGGCACATTCGGATCACCGCGCTCTAGGACGGGGCGTAGGCTTGGCGCAGGGCGCGTTCGACCATTTCCAGCCGGTCCTGGCCGTAGAACATGTCGCCATCGACGAAATAGGTGGGCGAACCGAACACGGAACGCTCGATGGCCTCGTCAGTATTGGCTTGATAGATGGCCTGTATTTCGTCCGACAAGGCGGCCGCCAACATGGCCTCTGGGTCCAGGCCGACGCTTTCAGCAATCCCTGCCAGGGTCTCGCGATCGGCCAAATCAGCATCATGAAGCCAGTGATCCCGCAGCATGGCATGGGCCAATTGATCCACATTGTGGCCTTGCCTCACACCGGCGATCACCATGCCGTTGCACAGGGCCATGTCGTTGTAGTGGTGGGCGGGATAGCCTTCCATCACCGGGGCGCTGCGCTCTTCGGACCAGCGGTCGATCTCGCGGCGAAAGAAATAGGCCCGGTGCTTGGGGCTCCGCTCGCGAAATGACGAGGCCCCGCCCGCCGGGACCACCTGATTCAAATCGATGGGCCGGTGCACGATCGCGCGGCCCGCGGCCTGGGCGATTTCCATGAACCGGGCCGAGCCAAGATAGGCAAAAACGGAATGCGCGGAATAGAAATACTCGATCTCGGACATGGTTTGCTCCAATGTGTTGCGGGTCCCCGGAGAATATCATCAGGACTGGCGCCCCGCAGTCAAGCCGCTGGACGCTGGATCGTAAGGAGAACAAACATGGTCATTCCCATACGCACCATCGATCACGTCGTCGTCATGGCCGCCAATATTGAAAAGTCGATCGCCTTCTATTGTGACGTTTTGGGCGGCAAGGCCCGTTATTTGCAGCGCTTCCGGGATGGCAGGCTATCCAGTCTGCCGATCTTTCTGGGCGGCGCGGTGGTCAATCTGCAACGCCTTGAGCAGCCGGCCTATATCGTCGCGGACCGGTTGGAATCGGGCACGGTTGATGTCTGTTTCCGCTGGGACGGCACCATAGCCGAGGCCGAAGCACACTTAAACCAGGCCGGGGTAGCGGTCATCGAGGGGCCGGTGCCGCGCTGGGCGGCCGATGGGGTCTGGGGCCAATCGGTCTATTTCCGCGACCCGGACGGCAATTTGCTGGAATTTCTTTCGACGGCCGAGCCAATGGAGCCACTGTTTGCGGAGTGATGCGACAATCGCGTCCTTTTGTCACGATTAGCGCCGCCACGCGTTGACTCGTCTTTCCTGCTTCACTATTTTGCGGCGCAGCATTAGCCAGTGGGCGCGATAATCCGTCCACCCGGCGCGCAGGAACGGGATCCCGCGCTGCCGGAAGACCATTCCCTGAGAAGAGGCCGCCGATGAAAGTTCTCGTCGCAGTCAAGCGCGTGGTTGACTACAACGTCAAGATCCGGGTCAAAGCCGATCAAACCGGGGTCGACCTGTCGAATGTCAAGATGTCCATGAATCCGTTCGACGAAATCGCCGTCGAGGAAGCTCTGCGCATGAAGGAGGCCGGCACGGCGGACGAGGTCATCGCGGTCTCGATCGGTGTGCAGCAGTGTCAGGAAACCATCCGTACCGCCCTGGCCATGGGCGCCGACCGCGGCATCCTGGTTAAGACCGACGCTGTTTTGGAGCCGTTGCACGTGGCCAAGATACTGAAGGCGGTGGTGGATGAAGAACAGCCGGGCCTGGTGATCCTGGGCAAACAGGCGATCGACGATGATTGCAATCAGACCGGCCAGATGCTGGCCGCCTTATTGGGCTGGCCGCAAGGGACCTTTGCCTCGGAAATAGAATTTGCCGACGGCAAGGCCAATGTAACCCGGGAAGTGGATGGCGGTCTGCAAACCCTGAAGCTGAACCTGCCCATGATCGTCACCACTGATTTGCGCCTGAACGAGCCGCGCTATGCCTCGCTGCCGAACATCATGAAGGCGAAGAAAAAGCCCATCGACGAAAAGACCCCGGAAGCTCTGGGCGTCGATATGGCGCCGCATCTGACCACCCTTAATGTGGCGGAACCGCCCAAACGGCAGGCCGGCGTGATTGTCGAAAATGTTGCCGAACTGGTGCATAAGTTGCGTAACGAAGCAGGGGTGATCTGATGTCCGTCCTGGTAATTGCCGAACATGATAATGTCGATTTGAAGCCGGCCACGCTGGCCGTCGTGACCGCCGCCACCGCCCTGGGCGGCGATGTGGATATCCTGGTGATCGGCAGCGGTTGCGCCTCGGTTGGGGAAGCGGCGGCGAACGTCGCCGGCGTGGCCAAGGTCCTGGTTGCGGATGCGCCGGAATATGCCCACATGCTGGCCGAACCCATGGCCGACCTGGTGGTCCCTCTGGCACGGAATTATGCCGCCGTCATGGCGGTGGCGAATACGGTTGGCAAGAATTTCATGCCCCGGGTCGCCGCCCTATTGGATGTTTCGCAGATTTCCGAGATATCGGCTATCGTAAGTCCCGATACCTTTATCAGGCCCATCTATGCCGGCAACGCCATGGCCACGGTGCAATCGTCCGATGCCATCAAGATCATTACCGTGCGGCCCACGGGATTTGAGAAGGCCGCGGCCGAGGGCGGCGCGGCCAGTGTGGAAAACCTCGCCTCGGCGGGCGATCCGGGCCTGTCCGCTTTCGTGGGCGAAGCACTATCGAAATCCGAGCGGCCGGAGCTGACGGCGGCGAAGATCATCATCTCTGGTGGCCGCGGCATGCAGTCTGGCGATAACTTCCCGATGATCGAGGCGGTCGCGGATCTGCTTGGCGCGGCGGTCGGCGCCTCCCGGGCAGCGGTCGATGCCGGCTTCGTGCCGAACGACTATCAAGTCGGCCAGACCGGCAAGGTCGTGGCCCCGGAATTGTATATCGCCGTCGGCATCTCGGGCGCCATTCAGCATCTGGCCGGCATGAAGGACAGCAAGGTGATCGTCGCCATCAACAAGGATGAAGAAGCGCCGATCTTCCAGGTCGCCGATTACGGTTTGGTCGCCGATCTGTTCAAGGCGGTGCCGGAGCTGGAGGAAGAGCTGAAGAAGCTGCCGCCGGCCTAGAGCGCATTTAGTCTAAATATGCTCGGTTTCTTTGGAAAAGATCAATTCGGCGAAACGCTCATGTCGTACCAGCGTCTCTGATTAGGTGTAATTTGCGCTAGAGCATGTTTCCTTAAAACATGCCCGGACTCTTTAAGATTAGAGCTATTCAACCAAATACTTACGTCGCGAGAGCGACTCCTGTTAATTGAAAACTGCGCTAGGGAACCGCCGGTAAAGTTCACTGGCAGAAAGATAAACAATGATCCAGACCATTGGCATTATCGGCGCCGGACAGATGGGCAACGGTATCGCCCATGTCCTGTCCGTCGCCGGCTATGACGTCCTGCTGACGGACACTTCCAATGCCCAGATGCAGAAGGCACTAAAGGTAATCGAAGGCAATTTGGCGCGCCAGGTTGACCGGGGCCTGCTGGAACAGGCTGCCATGACAACGGCGCTGGCCCGGATCAGGACCGTGGCCGGCCTGCCTGAACTGGCCAACGCGGATCTGGTGATCGAGGCGGCAGCCGAGGACGAAGACATCAAGCGCCGGATCCTGTCGGATCTGGGATCGATACTGAAGCCGGAGGGCTTGATCGCCACCAATACGTCCTCCATCTCCATCACCCGTCTGGCCGCCGTATCGGGCCGCCCGGAAAAGTTCATGGGCATGCATTTCATGAACCCGGTGCCGGTAATGGAACTGGTCGAACTGATCCGCGGCATTGCCACGGACGAGGCAACCTTCACCGCCGTGCGCGAGGTGGTGATCAGGGTCGGTAAAATTCCCGCCAACGCCGAGGATTTCCCCGCCTTTATCGTCAACCGCATCCTGATGCCCATGGTCAACGAGGCGGTCTATACCCTGTATGAAGGTGTCGGAACCGTAGAAGGCATCGACAGCGCCATGCGACTGGGTGCCCACCATCGCATGGGGCCGTTGGAACTGGCCGATTTCATTGGCCTGGATACCTGCCTCGCCATCATGCAGTCGCTGTACGAGGGTCTGGCCGACAGCAAATACCGGCCCTGTCCCCTGTTGGTCAAATACGTCGAAGCCGGCTGGCTGGGCCGCAAGACAGACCGCGGCTTCTACGACTACCATGGCGATAAACCGGTCCCCACACGGTAGACTGCTCTTCTAAACTTGGCGTTGACCCGGGATCGGCCCCAGTTTGACCGTTTGACATGGGCGTTGCCCCGGGCACATTGGTCCACATGTGCCCGGAGCCATTTGTGAAGCGCGATTGAAGCAATTACTAAAGTCGCGTTCGCGATTCCCATTACATGGACATTATGCTGGACGGCCAGACCCTACGCCCGCTCGATCAGTTGATACATCACGCCGTGACCATCGCGCGGATGTACGAATACCTGGGTTCCCGATTCTATAATCCGGGCACCGTTGGCTTTCATCTCAGCAGCCGCTGCCGCCAAATTATCTACGGCCAACGCGACCAGATGCACGCCTTCGCCGTATTTTTCGAGCGCAACAGCAATGGCGCCGTCTGCCCCGAGAGGTTCCGCAAGTTCGATAAAACGTCCCTCGTCACCCAGCGGCAAAATCGCCCGCGTCATGCCTAGACTGGGTATTTCATCGGGGCCCTTGCTCGCCTTCATGCCAAGCTTGGTCTCATAATCTTTAAGACTCTGATCGAGATCCTTGACGCGCACCACGATATGGTCGATCCATTTCGGCATAATTCTTCCTCCCAGAGTTTGTGTTTCCTGTGAATATTCGCACAGTTTACCCCGCCGTGTCCTGATCGCGGACTCGCAAATTATTTATGCTCTTTTGGCGTGTTCCGCGCCATCGGCAAATCAAACCGCCGCCGTCGAAGACGGCTCGGGGTCAATGCCTCCACGGCCGACAGGAAATGCAGCGTCTATCAGCCTTCTTCGAGTCCGGTGCCGCCATAGAGCCATTGCAGCCGGTCATAATAGTCTTCCACCGTCAGGTTCCCCATGATGTGATTACGAACCCGGGCGTGGGCGCCGTCGGGGTGGTAGATATGATCGCCGATGGCGCGAGCGCCCAGTTGGACCCGTGCGGTACGGATCATGCGCTGATCGTTGTAGGCGGCGAAGGCGCGGTCAATGTCGCCGCTATTGCGTTCCATCATGTGGGAGAGGCATACCGCGTCTTCCAACGCCATGCAGGCCCCCTGGGCGTAGTATTGCAGCATGGGATGGGCGGCATCGCCCAACAGCGTGACCCGGCCATCGACCCAGTTCTCCACCGGATCCCGGTCGCATAATACCCACAGCTTCCAATCGCTGCCGTGGCGAATGACTTTCAGAATCTTTTCACTGATATGCTGAAAGCCCCGCAATACTTCCTCGTGGCCGACCGGCTTGCCGGCAACCGGCTCGGGGGCATGATTGTGATAGGTGGCGACCAGATTGAAGACCTTCCAGTCGGACAACGGGTAATGCACGATATGACAGCCCGGCCCGGCCCACAGGGTGGCGGCGTTCCAGCGCAAATCTTCCGGCATTTGTTCGGTCGGAATGACCGACCGATAGGTGGTGTGGCCCGATACCCTGGGCTGAGCATCTCCCACCACCTGGCGGCGCACGCTTGACCACAGGCCATCTGCGCCGATCAGGGCCGTACCCGCGACCTGTTCGCCATTGGCCAGATTGGCGTTGACGCCCCGACCATCCTGGTCATAGCCGACCACGTCGGCGCTGACCTGTAATTCTATCAGGGCATTGTCCTGGCAGCCTTGCAGCAGGACGGCGTACAGATCGCCCCGGTGGACCACCGCATAGGGGTTGCCGAATCTTTTACGGAAAGGCTCATCCAGGGGGATGTGCATGATCTCTTCGCCGCTCATGGCGTCCATCAGACGCAGTTTATCCACATAGACGGCGTTTTTTCGCGCGGCATCGCCAACGCCCAGATAATCGAAGGAATGAAACGCGTTCGGGCCCAATTGGATACCGGCGCCGATCTCGCCCAGGACGGGGGATTTTTCTAGAACGATGCTGCGGTAACCCTTTTGCGCCAGACCCAAGGCGGCTGCAAGACCACCGATGCCGCCACCGGCGATGATCAATCTTGTTTCACTCATGATTTTGTCCGCGTCCTTTTTGGGGCTGGCCGGGGTAGACCGATGTTTCGATCATATTGATGACGGTGGCAACCGCAAGGCATGCACCCTAAGATCGGCGTGCTGAAATAATCCCAGGGGGATGCAAAAGCATGACCGCGGATCGTCCCCATTGCCGGGTTATCGGGGTTGGCGCGGGCACTGGGTTGGCCTGTGCGCGGCGCATTGTCGAAGGCGGCTACATGGTTTTGCCGCGGAAACCGAGCATACAACGGCCTATCCCGGCGATATCGCCGAGTTGCACGGCGACCGAAAGGCGCTGCAACGAATGATGGCCGAACAGGGCTTGCCAAAGGCGGTGGTCAATAACCCCGCCCTGGCGACGTTCGCCCCCTAAACGGAGTTGGATGCCGCACTGTTCGAGCGCAATTTCCGGGTCAACACCACCGGCCTGCTGGTTACGGCCCAGGCACCGCTTATTTGCCGGTGAAGTTGGCTTTGCGTTTTTCGACGAACGCCGCCACGCCTTCGCGGTAGTCGGCGCGTTTGGCACAGTCGGCAAAGCATTCGGCTTCCAACTGCAACTGGGATTCGAACTCGTTCTCCAAAGAGCGGTACATCAGCTTCTTGCCCATGCCATAGACATGGGTGGGGCCGTTTGCCAGGCGGGTGGTGAGCTTGCTGCAGGCTTCATCCAATTCCGCGCCGGGCACCACGAAATTGACCAGACCCATATCCGCCATCTGCTGCGCCGTGTAACGGTCGCCCAGCAGGGTCATCTCCAGGGTCTTCTTGATGCCGATGGCGCGGGGCAGATGGAACGAGGAGGAGCCATCCGGGGTGGTGCCAATGTTGCAATAGGCCAGCGTAAAAAAGGCATCCTCTTCCGCGATCACAAGATCACAGGCGGCCGCCAACGAGACGCCGGCGCCGGCCGCCGCGCCACGAACCTTGGCCACGATCGGCTTGGGCATGCGGCGCATGGAAAACATGATGGTGTGGAGGTCGTGAATGCGATGCAGAAAATAGCTCTGGGTCTCGGCTTCGTCATGGCTGTTCAGATATTCGTGCATGTTCTTCACATCACCCCCGGCCATGAAATGATCGCCGGCGCCTTCCAGCACCACGCAGCGGACAGCCGTGTCGAACTCCACCTGATGGAACAACGCGTCCATCTGGCTGCGCATTTCCATGGACAGGGCGTTGCGCGCTTCAGGCCGGTTCATGGTCAGGGTGGCGATGCCATTGGCCACGGTCATTTCTAAATCAGCCATCGTTGGTTTCCTTTCGGGGATTGTTCGTAGGTTTGTCACGCCAACTGCTGGCGGCTTCGAGATATCGACTTGCTGCTGGCAAACTACCGTCAAGTTACCCGCCTGCCTAGACGGTTTTTAGGCGCCACCCGGATCAACGTCCGACATCTCCAACATGACACACAGGGCCCATGTCGTATCGTGAATGGGCTGGGTGCTACGCAGTACCCGCGCCAGCATAAGGGCGCCTTCCAAGCCGGCGATGATGGCGGTGGCGGTGGCCGGGATTCGCGCCGCCGGCCAGTCATGGCGGGCCAGCATGGCCGCCATCACCGCCAGCCAATCGGCGAACACGGCTTGTCCGGCTTCCGTTATGGCCGCGGAAGCGGGCGTGGTTTCCAGCAGGGTCATGGTGATGGGGCAGCCGTCACGGAATTTCGAGGCCTCCAGCCAATGCGCCAGCATCCCGGTATAGCGGCGCAGGAAATCGGCGGGGCTGTCCGCCTGTTTCGCCAGTTCGGCAAATGTATCCGTCACCAAACCGCCCGCCGCCGCGACCGCCGCCGCGCCGATCTCTTCCTTGCCATCGGGAAAGTAGTGATAGAGGGAGCCTCGCGCCGCCCCACTGGCGGCCAGAATGTCGCGCAAACCGGTGCCGCTATAGCCCTGGCGGCGAAACAACTTCGCGGCAGCCCAGATCAGGGTTTCGCGCTGTTTGGGCTGCTGCTTGCTTTGTTGGCTCATAATATTTGTAATTATATAGACCGGTCGTCATAATACCAGCTTGAACTGTTTTCGTTATGCATCAAGTCAGCGGACCGCCGTTACGGCTTGCGGTTCATCGCGCGCCAGAGGCGTTCGGGGGTGGCCGGCATGTCAATATCGGTAACGCCGAGGGGCTTCAGGGCATCCAGGATGGCGGCAACAATGGTTTGCGGCGAAGCGATGCAGCCGGCCTGGCCAGAGCCCTTGACGCCCAACGGATTGGCCGCCGTGGGCGTATGGCGGAAATGCACCGCGAAGGACGGCAGGTGGCTGGCCCGGGGCAGGGTGTAGTCCAGCAATGTGCCGCTCAATAATTGCGCGGTATCGGGATCGTAGGCGAGGTTTTCCATCAGGGCCTGGCCGATCCCCTGGGTGACGCCGCCATGCACCTGGCCCTCGGTCAGGCGGGGATTGATCAGAACGCCATAGTCATCGACCATAAGATACCGGTCCAGGCGCAGGGCACCGGTCTGCCGGTCGATCTCAACTTCGGCGACATGGCAACCGCTGGGGAAAGTAAAGGGCGCATCTTCCCGCCGCGCGTAACTGTCCAGGCCGTTTACGCCAACCCCGCCCGCCAGTTTTGGGTCCCGCGCCGCCGCCGCAACCGCCCGCAGCGAGACCGAACGGTCGCTGCCGGCGACGCCGAAGGCGCCGTTTTCGAATGCCAGCGCCGCTTCGTCGGCCTGCAGCATCTGCGCCGCCACCGGACGGGCCTTGGCCAGCACCGCCGCCATGGCGGCCACCAGGGCACTGCCGCCCATATGCATGGACCGGGCGCCGCCGTGGCCATTGCCGGCGCGCACCTCCGCGGTGTCGGCCTGGATATAGCGGAAGCTGTCCAGCGGCAGGCCAAAAGTGGCGGCGGCGATCTGACTGAATGCCGTTTCATGGCCCTGGCCGTTGGATTCGGTACCCAGGCGCAGTTCAATGGCGCCGTCGGTCGCGAACCTGACCTCGGCCCCTTCGGCGTTGGCGCCGCGGGCGGTTTCCAGGAAGCAGCCAACGCCCATGCCACGCAGGCGTCCGGCAGCCGCCGCAACCCGGCGCCGGGCTTCAAAGCCGGCCCGGTCGGCCAGGCGGACGGCGCTTTCGATATTGCCCTTGAAATCGCCGGTATCGATCTCGATGCCCAAAGCGGAGCGGAAAGGAAAGCTGTCGATGGCATTCAACAGACGCAACGCCACGGGATCGATCCCGGTGCGCAGCGCGGCGGCCTCGATCAGGCGTTCGATGATGTAGTTGGCTTCGGGCTTGCCGGCGCCGCGATAGGCATCGACGGGCACCGTATTGGTGAAGGCGCCGCGCACCGCCATGAACACGTTGGGAATCGCGTAGATACCGCCCATCGCCGTCGAGGCCGCCATGGTCGAAACGCCCGGCCCGAACGAGGAAAGATAGGCGCCCATGTTCGCGGTCATGGCAACGGAAAGCGCAAGGAACCGGCCCTCCGCATCCAGCGCCAGGCGCGCCGTCGCATGGATATCGCGCCCTTGCGTGCTGCTCATGAATTCTTCATTGCGCTCGGCCACCCATTTTACGGGTCGCCCCAGACGCCGTGCGGCCCAGAGCAGAAGCACCCATTCCGGATAAACGAAATTCTTCAGGCCAAAGCCGCCCCCCACATCAGGCGCGGCGACGTGCAGTTGCGCCTCCGGCACCTTGAAAACAGCGCCGGCCAACTGACCACGGATACCATGCACGCCCTGGCCGGTCAGCAGCAAATCCAGGCTATCCGTGGCCGGGTCATAGCGGCCGATCGCGGCCCGCGGCTCGCTGGGCGCCGGCGAGACCCGGTTGTTGACGATCCCAAGCTCGACGATATGGGCGGCGCCGGCGAAGGCCCGGTCGACCGCCGCGCGATCGCCCTTCTCGAACAGGTAGGCGAGGTTGCCGGCGGCTTCAGGCCAGATTTCCGGGGCGCCGGGCGCCAGCGCCGCGCGGCCATCGACCAGCGCCGGCAGGGGATCGTAATCAACCTGGATCAGTTCCAGGGCATCAAGCGCCGTATTGAGGCTTTCGGCAACCACGAAGGCCACCGGATCACCCACATGGCGCACCCGCCCGCGCGCCAGGGCGTACCGTGGCGGCACGACAATGGGCGCAACCGTCTCGACCACCGCCGCGGCGGCGCAGGGCAATGGCCCGATCCCGTCGGCCGCCAGGTCGGCCCCCGTATAGACACCGGCAACGCCGGGCAGCGCCGCGGCGGCACTGATATCAATGCCCTTGATAACGGCATGGGCATGGGGTGAACGCAGCACGGCGCCATGCAGTTGGCCCGCCAAATTCATATCGGCGGTGAATTTGGCCGCGCCGGTGAGAAAACGGTGATCTTCCCGGCGTGGCACGGATTGACCAAGATCGGCGCCACTCACAATTGCGTTCCCTTACCTGAGATTAACCGGAACATTTCGAGATCTTATCAAGCTTCGTGTGCGGGACCCAGGGGATAATAGCGCACACCGGGGCGCAACTTGGTGTAGCGGCAAGCAGCGGGATTAGCGATATAGCCACCGGGCGCGATCGCGGCAAAGGTGGTTTCGGAGATGGGGTCGAAATGGGCCCGATAGTGACAGGTGCTTTTCAAAACGATGATGGCCTGATCCTGCAGCACCAGGCCCAGATGTTCGAAGACACTGCGATCAAGCGCCTGAACGCGGCGGCTGCTGACCGCCACCTTGACCCCACCGATGGACAACAAGGCGGACGGACCCACATTGTAAGGCTTGCCCTGGGATACCGGTCCCGTGGTGTCATAACGGCCATCGTTGATGACCTCCACCGTGAAGCGGCCATGAAACGGTTCGACGCCGGGCAAAGCCGTGCGGCCGCCCAAATCCAGCGTCAATTCCGCACCGACACCGGCGGCATGGGCGGCCGCGGCGGCCAGTTCGTCCCGCACCACCCCGAACAGGGCGCCCTGGGCATCATGGGCCACCAGGGCCGCCAGCATGCCCATCGTATCGCCGCTGCCACCACAGCCAGGATTGTCCTGGGTATCCGCCACCACGATGGGCTTTTGGGCCGTCGCGGCCAGGCGCATGGCTTCCCGCACCGCGTCGTCGGGCGATAGCAGGGGTTCGGCGAATTCCGCCTCTTTCAAGGCGATCATCTGGGTGATCTCGTCCACCGCGGCGTCGGCGGCTTGCTGGCTGTAGGCATGGGCACTGACAGACGGGCCGCAGGCCGCCAGATCCGATGGCGGGAAACCCGCCAGATAGGCCAGGGACAGCATCTCACCAGTCTGCCGCGCCACCACCGCCTCGACAATGCCCTTCGATGGCTGCACCAGGGTGCACTGAAAATTCAACGGCAGCAGAAACGGCAACTGCCGCAGCGCCCGCCCGGCGGGGCGGCCTTCGATCAGCAGGCGCTTCATGGCGGCCGAGGCGCGCTGGCCCGTAGCGTACTGATCGACATGAGGATAGGTGCGATAGGGCAGAAGGGCATCCGCGTGGGCAACCATGGCCGGGGTGACATTGGCGTGATAGTCCAGGCTGATGACAATGGGCGCCGCGGCACCGACCACGGCGCGGACCCGGCGCAGCAGTTCACCTTCACCGTCTTCATGCTGGACCGAAACCATGGCTCCATGCAGGTCCAGATAGACGCCATCAACCGGCAAGGCGTCCGACAGCCGGCCGATGATTTCACCGGCAATGCGCTCATAGGCATGCGCGGTGACCGTGCCGCCCGGCGTTGTGGAGGTCCACAACAGGGCCGCCAGTTCATGATTGCCATCGTTGCCGGCGATAAAGCCGGCGGTGGCGGCGCCACTGACCGCGAATGCCGTCAGAATCTCCTCGCCGCGCAGAATACCGGGGCGGTCCGCCGGCCTGGCGAAATGCTCATAATCCGTCAGCTCCGGCACGAAACAGTTGGTTTCATGCATAAATCCGCCGATTGCGATGCGCGCCATGTTCAGATACCTCCAGCCAGATCAGGTGCGGTCAGTTCGCGGCAATCAGGGCCGAAGGTCAAGGGCGCATCGGTGGCGGCCGCCAGTTCGTCATGCCCCAGGCCGGGAATGATTTCACGCACCACAAGCCGGCCCTGGTCGATATCCAGCACCGCCAGGTCCGTATAGACCCGGCTGACCACACCGCGCGCCGTCACTGGATAGCTGCATTCCGTGACCAGGCGGGCAGCGCCGCGCCGGGTGGTGTGGCGCATGATGACATGCACCGCCTTGGCGCCCATGGCCAGGTCCATGGCGCCGCCGATCAAGGGGCCCTTGTCGGCCGAAAGGGCATCCCAATTGGCCAGATCACCGTTGGCGGCCACCTGAAAGGCGCCCAGGATGGTGAGGTCCAAGTGGCCGCCGCGGATCATCGCGAACGAGGCGGCGGAATCGAAGATGCTGGCGCCATCCCGCAAGGTCACCATCTGGCTGCCCGCATCGACCAGTTCCGGATCCCCCTGCCCCGGCGGCGCCACCGGACCGACGCCCAAAACACCGTTTTCCGAATGATAGAAGATCTCCCGCTCGGCCGGGGCATAGTTGGCCGCCAGCACCGGCATGCCCAGCCCCAGGTTCACATAGGCGCCGTCGGCCAGATCCTGGGCCGCGCGCCAGGCCATTTGATGGCGGGTCAGGGGGGTGATCATGCCATGCAACGCCTAATGCCGCCGCGGCGCCCGCAGCACCCGTTGCACGTAGATCCCGGGCAGATGCACTTCTTCGGGCCGCAGGCCGGTTTCGGAAATCTCGTCCACTTCGACGATCGTGGTTTGCGCCGCCGTGGCCATGGCAGAGCCGAAATTGGCCTGGGTACCGCGAAAATACAGGTTGCCGTAGCGGTCCGCTTTCTGCGCCCGCAGCAGCGCGAAATCGGCGGTCAAGGCTTCTTCCAGCACACAGGTCCGGCCATTGAAGTCGCGCTGCTCGCGCCCCTCGACCAGGCTGGTGCCGGTCGCCGTGGGCGTATAGAAGGCAGGAATGCCCGCACCACCGGCGCGAATACGTTCAGCGAAGGTGCCTTGGGGAAGAATATCGAGCGTCATCTCGCCGCGCTTCCATTGCCGTTCATAGCTGGCCGGCGCCGCATCGGGGCCGCGGAAGGCCGTGGTGATGACATGATCGACCCGCCGGTTGTCGAACAGCGAGGGATCGCATTCATCGATGCGGCGAATGGCGTTCATGATCAAGGTCAACCCGGTCAGGTTCATGGCGCCCAATGCGCGCACCAGCGTGCCCGGGATACCGGCATTGCCGAACCCGCTGATCATGATCGAGGCGCCCGCGTGAATACCGGCCATGGCCGCGGCAGGATCGCCAACCACCTTATTTATCATGCTGGTCGATCAAGCTCATGATCCTTCATGCCGCCTTCGCCTAAACATGCTCTGACTCTTCTGCATAGAGTCGCTGACGCAATCAGAGTCTGAGCATGTTTCGAAGCAACATGCTCTTGGGATCAGGGCACCAGCCGATAGCCGCCGGATTCCGTGACCAGAATTTCCGCGCTGGAGGGATCGGATTCGATCTTCTGCCGCAGACGGTAAATATGGGTTTCCAGGGTGTGCGTCGTCACGCCGGCGTTGTACCCCCAAACCTCGTTCAACAAAACATCCCGGCTGACCGCCTTTTCGCCCGCCCGAAACAGGTATTTCAAGATCGAGGTTTCCTTTTCCGTCAAGCGAACCTTCTGGTTGCCGCCATTTTCCAGCAACAGTTTGGCCGACGGCCGGAATGTGTAGGGACCGATGGCGAATACCGCATCCTCGCTCTGTTCATGTTGACGAAGATGTGAACGGATGCGAGCCAGCAAAACGGCAAACTTGAACGGTTTGACGACGTAATCGTTGGCGCCGGCTTCCAGACCCAGGACGGTATCGGCGTCGCTGTCAGCGGCCGTCAGCATGATGATCGGACTTTTCACCCCGGCCTTGCGCAGCATCTTGCATACTTCCCGGCCATCCAGATCGCCCAGGCCCACGTCCAGCAGAAGCAGATCGAAATGGTTTCCCTTGGCTAAACGCAGCGCTTCGGCGCCGGAACGCGCCTCGGTGGTGATAAATTCATCATGCAATCCCAGTTGCTCGGCCAAGGCGCCGCGCAAATGGTCTTCATCATCAACCAGCAGAATTTTCTTCGCCGTCATCGCACACCCCAGGGCCGCAGCATGAATCGGATGTCATATACAACAGGATATAGGCAGCCGCCGCAATTCCAGCAAGCACAAATGGAACCGGCCGCCATGCGCCAGAACGGCGGCCCGGAATTAACCGGGACGGCGGAAGCGCCAAAAACATCGCCAATCGGCCGTTGGCGGTATATTGTCGGCGGCGATCATGACCAGCACCAACGCCAATATAATCGCCGTTGACCGGGCCATCGCTGAATTCCGGCGGGGCCGTCCCGTGTTGTTGGAATCGGCCAACGGCGACAAGGCGTTGGCCTTGGCGGCCGAACAAGCCAGCCCCGATAGTCTGCGCGACCTGTGCACCCGAGGCCATGGGGCGGACGGCGGGAACGCGGTATTGGTGCTGACCGAAAGCCGGGCCCACGCCCTGCATATCAAACCCACCGGGATGGGTGTGGTGCTGTTACCCGTCGATCACAACACCGATGCCGGCCTTGTTCAGACCCTGGCCGACGGCAGCACCGATCTGGCCCAGCCCCTGCGCGGGCCCTTTCCACGCGACCGCCGCGCCCCGCATGCCACCGAAACCGCCGCCGTACAACTGGCCAAGGCGGCGCGGCTGCTGCCGTCCGCCGTGGTGGTGCAAATCGCGGATGATCGCGATGCATTCGCTGCCGAGGCGGATTATTTGCGCGTCACCACGGCACAGATCGCAGCTTATGAACAGGACACGGCGCTGACCCTGCGTCGGGTGGCCGAGGCCCCGGTACCCTTGGCCGGAGCCGAGAACTGCCGGGTCATCGCCTTTCGCCCCGCCGACGGCGGGGTTGAGCATCTGGCCATAGTTGTTGGCGATCCGGATCGCCATCATCCGGTCCTGACCCGGCTGCATTCTGAATGTTTTACCGGCGATTTACTGGCCTCGTTGAAATGCGATTGCGGCGAGCAGTTGCGCGGCGCCATCGTCCTGATGGCGGAACAGGGCAGCGGCGTGCTGTTGTATCTGGCTCAGGAAGGCCGGGGTATCGGTCTGATGAACAAATTGCGGGCCTACAGCCTGCAGGCCGACGGCTTTGATACGGTCGAGGCCAATTTACGCCTTGGCTTTGATGCGGACGAGCGGGTGTTTCTGCCAGCGGCCGAGATGCTTCGCCTGCTCGGCTTTTCCCAGGTCCGTCTTTTGACCAATAACCCGGACAAAGTGGCCGGGCTGGAAGCTTGTGGCATCACGGTCAGCGAACGTGTCGCCCATGCCTTTCCCGCCAACGTGCACAACGACTTCTATTTACGCACCAAGAAGGACCGTTCCGGCCATCTGTTGTAATACCAACCCGCGTTGATATAAGCGAGCAATTGACCCAATTACCGAAGTCGCGAGTGGGACTCCGTTTAATTGAAAACTGCTCCTAACTAAAAATTACGCTAATCACGCCGCAGGCGGCGCAGATCCCGCAGTTCAAACGCATCCGTAAGGATATCCTGCAGGGCCGCGCCGGCTAAAAAGGCTAGCTTTTTGGCCGTCTGCACCATCGGTGGATAACCGCACAGATAGACCCGCCAGCCTGACAAGTCACGATGTTCGGCCAGGGCTACGGTTTCGGCCCGGCCCGCCCGGGCGCCCGGCACCGCGCCGCCCTCGTCGCCAGACAGGCAGGCTACATACTGAAAATTCTTATTCGCCTTGGCCAGGGCCTGTAGTTCATCGCCATAGTAAAGGCCCATGGCCGTCCGGCTGCCATGGTACAGATGGATTGGGCCCTTATGGCCGTCCGCCAACGCATCCCTGAGAATGCCGTAGAGCGGCGCCAAGCCGGAGCCATTGCCGATCAGCAACAACGGCCGGTCGGGTTCCCCGCCGATATAATAGCAATCCCCATTTGGGCCCTGGATATCAAGCGGTTCCCCGACCGCCAGTTCATGGCAGATCCAGTTGCTCATCCTGCCCCCGGCCAGACGTTTGACATGCAATTCAAGCGCATCATCAAACCGCGGTACGCTGGCCAGGGAATAGGAGCGCACCAGCCCGTCCCCGCGGCGCAGGTTGATGAATTGTCCGGCGTGATAAAACAGCGGCGTCGCTGTTCGCAGACGAAGGCGGCAGACGCTGAGGGTTAGCTGGGTAACTTCGCTGACCATGGCGCGGCCGAACAACTCCGCGTCCGCCGGCGCTTCAATTTCCAGGTCAACGTTGGGGCGGCAGACGCAGGGCAGAAAATAGCCCTGCTGTTTTTGGCCTTCCCGCAGGCCCGCCTGGGATGCTTCGGGCAAAGTGCCCGTTCGCAGCCGCATCATACAGGTCAGACAGGTCCCGTTCCGGCAGGAAAAAGGAATTTCATGGTCCGTCCGCTCCAGACACTCCAAAACCGTCTCGCCCGCCGCCAGAGCATGACGTTCACCGGCAAAACTGATCGCCGCCATGGCGGCTTATCTGTTCAGCACATCGTCGCGCGTGCCGCCGGCAATTGCCATGACTTCGGCGATGCAATTTTCATCCACCTCCAGTTCTTCCAAAGTCGCCTGCAAATGCCCGGCAACCCGATCGAAATGGCTATCATTCAAGCCATCCGCGACCAATGGCGCGTGGGCGGCCCGTAAATCCTGGCCGGTATATTCGTGGGGTCCGCCAAACGCCATGGTGAGAAAGGATTTCTGCTTGGCCCGCTGGTCATCCATATCCGTGCTATCAAAAAAATGCATGACATGCGGATCCATCAGAACCTTGCGGTAAAAAAGGTCCACCGCGGCATCGACCGCGACGGTCCCGCCGATCCGCTGGAACAAGCTTTCAGACATGGGCAACTATCCCCTCATTTCGCTGTCGAAGTCTCTTCGGACCGCGAATATATGTTATTCTTGTTAACCGCGTCGATCCAGGGGTCATTTATTGTGCGTATCCAAGTAACCGCCGACGGCTGGCTGCACCATGGTAAGCGCCGTTACCTTTGTGCGCTGGGCCGGGGCGGCATCCGTATTGACAAGCGGGAGGGTGACGGCGCCACGCCCGCCGGTCTGTATCCGCTGCGCCAGCTGCTGTATCGAGCCGACCGGCTGGCCAGGCCGGTCAGCAAACTGCCCTTGGCGAAAATCCGGCCCACGGACGGCTGGTGTGACGATCCCGGCGATGCCGCCTACAACACGGCGGTCGTGTTGCCCTACCCTGCCAGCGCCGAGGCCATGTGGCGGGCGGATGGGCTGTACGATCTTGTCGTGATCACCGGACACAACGCCGACCCGGTGGTGCCGGGCCGGGGCAGCGCCATATTCATCCATCTGGCCGGCCGCGATTACAGCCCCACCGAAGGCTGTGTCGCCCTGGCGCAGGGCGACCTGCTGGCCATACTGCCCCTTTTGGCGGACGACAGTGAAATCCAGATCGATCCTTAAGGGTATGGCTTGCGGGCGCCAAAGATCGCCGTACCCACCCGGACCAGGGTGGCGCCGAACTGTATCGCCACTTCATAATCCGCGCTCATGCCCATGGAAAGTTCGCCCAAGCCATTACGCTGGGCAATTTGCCGCAACAGGGCGAAATGCAGGCTGCATTCTTCATCCACCGGGGGAATGCACATCAAGCCCCGCACGGACAGGCCCAGTTCGTCCCGGGCCAGGGCAATGAAGTCATCCACCTGTTCCGGCCAGACCCCGGCTTTCTGCTCCTCTTCGCCGGTATTGACCTGGATAAAACAATCCAGGCGCCGGCCCTGTTTGTCCATTTCGCGGGCCAGCGCCCGGGCCAGTTTGGGACGGTCCACGGTTTCGATGACATCGAACAGGGCAACCGCATCCCGCACCTTGTTGGTTTGCAACGGCCCGATCAGGTGGAGGCGCAGATCATTGTGGGCCGCCTTCAGGGCCGGCCATTTGCCTTGCGCCTCCTGTACCCGGTTTTCGCCGAAGCGGCGCTGGCCGGCCTGGATTGCCGGCAAAATGGCTGCCGCTGATTGGGTTTTCGATACCGCCACCAGGGCGGCATCTTCTGGTTCGCGGCCAGCGGCGACGGCCGCTGCCGCGATCGCCGCCAGGACAGCCGCCAAATTGGCGGCCACATCGACCTGTTCAACGGCTGGTTCCTCGGGCGGGCTCATGGCATCCTTATCCTTATGTCTGCCGCGAGCCTAACAAAACTGTCGCTCCGCCTCAATCGCCGGGCGGGATATTCCGGCCGGCTGCCCGGCGTGATCCTGCTGACGGATGCGACACGCCTGGCGGATCCCTTGCCGGCCGCGGCCGCCTTGCCCCCTGGCGGCGCCATCATCCTGCGTCATTATGGTGTTGCGGGGCGCGAAGCCCTGGGCCGGGAACTTATGGCGCTTTGCCGCCGCCGCGGCCTGTCCCTGTTGATTGCCGCCGATTGGCGCCTGGCCTGGAAGCTGGGCGCCCACGGCGTACACCTGCCGGAATGGCAGGCGGCCCGGCCGCCGCCATGGCCGCGCAAACCAGGGTGGCTGCTGACCGCCGCGGCCCATTCCGGGCCGGCCCTGTTGCAGGCGGCGCGCCTGGGCGCCCATGCGGCGCTATTGTCGCCGGTCTTCGCCACCGCCAGCCATCCCGGCGCCCGGACTCTTGGTCCCACGCGCCTTGCCGGGTTGATCCGGCAAGCGGGCCTGCCGGTCTATGGCCTGGGCGGGATCACGGCCGCCAACGCGGCGCGATTGAGGCCCACCGGTGTAGTCGGCTTCGCCGCCATTTCCGGCCTGGAAGCTTAATTCCGGGCCCGCGTGGCATCGATGGCAAATCGAGTCTGAATATACCCGACCACCCGCTCGACAGCCTTGTCAACCGTCAGAGACGCGGTATCAACCACCAGGTCCGGCGCTTCCGGCACTTCATAGGGCGCGGAAATACCGGTGAACTCGGGAATATCACCGGCGCGCGCTTTCTTATACAGACCTTTGGGATCGCGCTGTTCGCAGGTGGCGAGGTCCGCCTTGATAAAGATCTCGGCAAATTGCGCGCCGCCGGCCAGGCGCGCGCGGTCACGGTCCGAACGATAGGGCGAGATGAAGGCCGTGATACAGAGCATGCCGGCGCGGCTGATCAGCGCCGCCACTTCGCCGACCCGGCGGATATTTTCCGCCCGGTCTTCCGGCGAGAAGCCCAGATCGCCGTTCAGGCCGTGGCGCACATTGTCGCCATCCAGCACATAGGTCTGATAGCCCAGATTGAACAGGCGCCGCTCCACCGCCACGGCAACGGTGGATTTGCCGGCGCCGGACAGCCCGGTGAACCACAACACCCCGCCCTTGTGACCATTGCGGCGTTCGCGGTTTTCCGCGGTGACATCATGGGCCACCCGTTGAATATTGCTGGACCGGCGGGCGACAAGGTGACGCTGGTCGGCATAGCCCTGCATGGAAATGATGCCGCCGCCGGCAATGCTGTAATCGTCGACCAGAACAAAGCGCCCGGTTGGCGGCGACGCGGTGAAGGTGTCCAGGGCCTGCATGCTGTCCGCGCGCAGGGTCATTTCCGCCACCTCGTTGCGCGCGACTCTTGCCGAAACTTTCGTGGATAGATCATTGGTATCGATCACCCGGTCGATGGATTGCACCACCACGCCCACCTCGGCGGTGTTCAGCTTCATGGTATAGCGGCTGCCCACGGCCAGATCCCGGTCGCCCAGCCAGAACAGCCGGGCCAGGAAGACATCCGATTCGACGGGTGGATCGGTTTCGTGGGAGGCCACCTCCCCCCGCGCCACGAAAATCTGTTCTTCCAGGGTGATGCCGATACTCATCCCGGCACTGGCCTGGATCGGTTGCGAGGGAACATTCCAGGCCTCGATGGTTTTCACTTTGCCAACGCGGTTGGCGGGCGAAAACAACAAACTGTCGCCGACGCGCAGGACACCGGTTTCAATGCGCCCGGCGATGATCCGGCGTTCGTCGAAACGATAGACGTCCTGAACGGGAAACCGCAAAGGCAGGTGGTCTGGCTGGGTCATCACCTGGAAATCATCCAGGGCCTGCAGAATGGTGGGGCCCCGATACCAGGCCATGGCTGCGGATGGGTGCGCGATATTGTCACCCTGACGCGCCGAGACCGGAATGAAATGGCGCGGCGTCACCCCAAGTTCTTCCAAATAGGCGCCATAGTCCCGCACAATCATCTCATACCGATCGCGGCCGTAATCCACCAGGTCCATCTTGTTGACCGCGACCATGACCTGGCGGACCCCTAACAGATGCAGCAGATAGCCATGCCGGCGGGATTGCTCCCTGATGCCCTCCGCGGCATCGATCAACAGCAGGGCCGCATCGGCGGCGGCGGCGCCGGTAACCATATTCTTCAGGAACTCCTTGTGGCCCGGCGCATCGATGATCACATAGCCGCGCCTGGCGGTGCGAAACCAGATTTGCGCGGTATCGATGGTCACGCCCTGGTCACGCTCCGCCTGCAGCGCATCCATCAGAAAAGCCCATTCAAACGGCATGCCCCGGCGTTGGCACATGGCCTGGATGGCCGCGAATTTTCCTTCGGGCAAACTGCCGGTATCGTGAAACAGCCGCCCCACCAGGGTCGATTTACCATGGTCCACATGGCCGACGATGGCGACCTTGAGGCTTTCCTGCGCCGCGTCCATCGCACCCATTCCTACATATAGCCCTGGGTGCGCAGACGTTCGAAGGCGTCCTCGGCCTCGTGGTCCATGGCCCGGCCGGACCGTTCGGAGATTTTCGTGGTCTCCAGTTCGGCGATGATCTCGGGAATGGTGCCGGCGTCGCTGGCAATGGGAAAGGTGATATCCGCATCGCCCAGGGAGCGGTAGCGCTTGCCGTCGCGGGCAAAATACAGCGGCACCGTGGGGATGCTTTCCCGCAGGGTATAGCGCCAGATATCGATTTCGGTCCAATGCAGCAGGGGATGAATACGCAGATGGGTGCCTGGCGGGAAGGTCGTATTGAATTGGCCCCAGAATTCGGGGGGCTGTTCCTTGATCTCCCAGGTGCCCCGCGCGCCACGGGGCGAAAAATAGCGTTCCTTGGCCCGGCTGCCTTCTTCGTCGCGGCGAATGCCCGCGATAACGCCGTCGAAGCGGTGGCTTTCCAGCAAAGTTCTCAGACCGGCGGTCTTGCGCGCCGCGGAACGGGCGGCGGGCGGCAGGGTCGCATCCATCTCCTCCACCGGCGGACAGGTATCGGAAATGAAATTCAGCCCCCATTCCGCGACATAGCGGTCGCGAAACGCGTACATCTCCGGGAACTTCTTTTCCGTATCGATATGCACGGCGGGAAATGGCACATGGCCGAAAAACGCCTTGCGCGCCAGCCAGATCATGACATTGGAATCCTTGCCCAAAGACCACAGCATGGCCAGCTTATCGATCCGGTTGAACGCCTCGCGCAAGATAAAGATGCTCTGGCTTTCCAGAACGTCGAGATGGTTCATGACGGCTGTTGGTCCTTGGGGCAATCGTCTTTCGACGCCGAAACGGCTGGATAAAGGACTGAATAGCGCCGGATGAAAGCGTTTATTTGCCCATGAAGTCAAGGCTGAACTGGCCTTGGTCGACAATCACAGACGCGTTGTCAGGCGTCCGGTCGGCAGCTAGACTGGGCTGCGGGTCGATAATTCCATGCCGGTAATAATATGAAGCGGTTGCATGCGCCTTAATCTCGGTTGCGGCTTTGACAAGAAGGCCGATTGGATCAACGTCGATAAGAGCCCGCTCTCCGAACCGGACGAGCTGGTGGATCTGGAGGCCATCCCGTGGCCCTGGCCGGACCATAGCGTTCAGGAAGTCCAGTTGCGTCATGTCCTGGAGCATTTGGGCGCCACGTCAGATGGTTATTTGGCGATCATCAAGGAATTATGGCGGGTTTGCCGCCCCGGCGCGCTGGTCCGCATTGTGGTGCCCCACCCCCGCCATGATCACTACCTGAACGATCCAACCCATGTGCGGCCGATTACCGTGCAGGGCCTGGAAATGTTTTCCCAGGCGCGCAATCGGGAATGGCGAAAAAAGGGCATTCCCAACACGCCTTTGGGCCTTTATCTGGGTATCAATTTCGAGATCGTGTCATTTGACGTCCTGCCGGACGAGCCCTGGCGCGGCCGCCTGCAACGGGGTGAATTGCAGCCGGCGCAGTTACAGGAAGCCATGCGGATGTATGCCAACGTCATCATGGAAACCACCATTGTCATGCGGGCGATCGAAATCGAGGCCTGAAGGCTGGCCGTATTGCCGCCCGGTCTTCGCTCTCCGGTGTCCCGGAAAGCCAACGGCGCCGCCGTTGTTGCAGCATTACCACAGTGTTCGATTATCGACACAGTTACGGAATTGATGACTTGCCTTTCCGGCGGTTAAAATGCTCAATGATGTTGAGGTGACTGTGCTTCATCGGTCCGTAACGCGTGTTACGCTGGCCACCAGGCAATAGAGAGAGAGAAGGTAATTGCAATGAAAAGTATTCTATATGGAACGACAGCCCTGATGGCCGTCAGCCTTGTGGCTGGCTCGGTTAGCGCGGCTGAGAAGATCAAGCTGGGCTTGGGCGGCTACTGGCGTGGCGCCATTCACGTGGGCGATGCCGACAACGACGGCGCCGGCGCCGCCGGCAGTGATCTGCGGGACCACGGTTTCGGCCAGGAATCTGAAATCTACTTCAGCGGCAACACCACCCTGGACAACGGTATCAAGTTCGGCGTGATGGTGCAGCTCGAAGGCGAGACATCGGGCGACCAGATCGATAACACCTACATCTGGACCGAAGGTGCGTTTGGCCGCGTCGAGTTCGGCGAGACCTGGGGCCCCAGCCTGCTGATGTCATACGGCTCGGTCGGCGACAAGCTCGACGGTCACGGCGACTTTGCCTCGAATAACGCCGGCACCAACTGGAACGGCCTGGGTATCAACACCTATGGTGGCGACGCCGGCATCCTGCAGACGCCGGATCAAAAGATCACCTACTTCACCCCGCGCATGGCCGGCTTCCAGGTAGGCGCCAGCTATATGCCGGAAAACAATCCTGCCGCCACCAACTCCACCGCTGGCGGGCTTAATTCCCAGGTCAATGGCCTCGTCGGCAACGAATTGTTCGATATTGCCGCCAACTACGTCGGCAAGTTCGGCGGCGTCGACGTTGCCGCTTTCGGCAGCTGGTTCACCTCCGATACCGAGGCCACCGCTATTGGCGCGGTCCCCGGCCGGGACGTCGACGGTTATTCGGTCGGTGGCCAGATTGGCGTCAGCGGCTTCACGGTTGGCGGCCGCTACACCAATATTGACGACCTGCTTGGCGCACAGCCCACCACCGCAGCCACTGCCGGCGACCGGGAAACCTGGCGCATGGGTGCGGCATACGCTTCCGGACCCTGGTCGGTCGGTGCCAACTACATCAAAGCGACCGGCGATATCGGCGGCGTGAACCGGGATGACGAGACCGTGTATTGGTCCGTTGGCGGCGACTATAATCTCGGGCCTGGCATCACGCTTTTTGCCGGCGTCCAGTTTTGGGATTATGAGGACTCGTCGAATACCGCTGCGACACAAGGCGATTCGACCATTGGCGTGTTCGGTACGCTATTCTCGTTCTAAACAGCCAACATACATCTGGTATGGGAACGTGGGGCCGGTTGGCCCCACGTTCTTTTTTTGCCTGAACAGCGCAATTGCACCAATGACTTGGATCGCTAAAGCGAATCCAATTGATTGAAAATTGCTCTACCGCCGCCGGCGCAGCAGGTCGGTGCGGATCTGTTGCGCAATGGTGGCGGCGGCCGCCGCGACGGCCGCCACGCAGGGTATGGGGGTCTGCAATAAAAGCCGCCGGATCAGGTCCCGGTCCGCGCCTTCGACATTTCCCGGCAAATCCTTCCGATCCACCCCCAGCGAGGCCATGCAGCCAGTCCGCCCATCGGCGGTTTGCCGCAGTTTCGCCAGGCCGCAGGGCGCCTCGCAATAGTCACTGCGGTATTGCGCTTGAATGGGATGCAGATTGCGGTGCCGGCCCAGCAGCAGCTCCGACGGCGCGGAGGTGAAGACGGCGGCCCCCGGATGCTGTTCCAGCTTACTGAGATGCGCCGGACCGGAATCGGCATACACCGCATAGTCAAACCGCCGCATCACCCCCAGAAGCGCCGCGACCGAACCGGTGTCTTCGATATATACCAGATCCGGCGCGGCGGCATCCAAGGCGGACCGCAGGATTCCGGACTGGTTCTGGGCCGGGTTCAAGACAATTTGCACCTCCATGCCGTCGCCGCCAAGCAATCCGTGCAGGGCCAGGATCAAGGCCGGCGGCAAGGTACGAAGCGGCGACGACGCCAGGGGCAGAATACCGATGCGTAACGGACCATCCCTGGCCGCCACCGCGGCCACCGGTGTCCGGCCCGGCGCCGGCAGGCCAAACAACTGGTGGAGCGCGGCTTCCATGTCGACCGGCCAAAATTCTATCTCCCGGCGGGCGGGCACATCATTCAGGTCGATGATGGCATCAAAACGCTGCAATTCGGCGTGGGCGATCCAGGCCGGATGGACCGCCAGTCCCGGCACCCCGGCATAGACATCCGAGGCTGAGTCGCTGCCCAACAGGGCGACCGCTTTCGGTTGCGCCCGCGCCATGAACGCCTCGAGAAACAGCCGGATCGCCACATGCTCGCCGATGGCGGGCGGGGGCGACAGGAACAGTACGGTGCGGCCGCGGTAGGGGTGCCGCCGCCAGCGCTCGACCTTGACCGGCCGGATCTTGGCATTGCCCAGTTCCCGCAGCATCCCCGTGCGGCCGCGCACGATTTGGCGATGAAAACTGTCCGAGGCGGTGACATAGATGACGTCCCGGCGGCCTTGTTGCGGCGGCAGGGCGGTACTGTTGGGGGTTGGAAATTGGAAATTCGCCAGGCTGCTAAACACCGGTAACGACTTCGCCACGTGCCCTGCCCCTCCAGCGACCCGTGGCCGGGCCGATGACCAGCCACCGGTCCGCGCCGGTTCGCGCGAACCGGCGAAATTCGACCACCCCTCCGCCTTAACGGTTTGCCTTTTGCTTGGCAAGTTTTCTTTGCCTGGAAATTGCCGCATGGACGGGGTTTCCCGTCGTCATCCCGGCGGCAGGCAGGCCGGGCGGAACTCTTGCAATATCGCGGACTGCGAAAATGCCGATCTCTTGTGCGGAATTGACGGGCCAGCCGGTTTTGCCGGCGGGCCCACGCCGGCCCGGCAACATTTACCTATCCGCTCGCCGCCTTCGGGCTAAGTGACAGAAAAGATTAGGCTGATTATTGGCGCAGTTCTTGCATTTAATTCCCTATGACAATGCCCACCGTACAGCCGGCGCGTTTCGGTGCCGTCACCGACTATTATATGCCGGGCCGGGAACAGATGGAGCCCGGGACCAATGCCCTGGTTAACGGCGGCAATGGCGCTGTCGACGACCGTACAGTCGCGCAGTCGGGCCACGCGCCGGAGGACGGCCAATTCTTTGGCCCGGATGGCATGACATTCAGCGATTTGCTGGATGTGTTGAACCCACTGCAGCATATTCCGGTGATCGGCGAGATCTATCGCGCCGCAAGCGGGGATGAAATCTCGGCCGGGGCCCGCATGGCCGGGGGCATTCTGTACGGCGGACCACTGGGTTTTCTGGGGGCGCTGGCCAATTCAATCGTGGCGGAAGCAACCGGCAAGGATATCGGCGGCAACGTCGTGGCGCTGTTTTCCGGTGATGGGGATGCGAACGGCGACGGGCAGCTCGCCGCGGCTTCCCCGGCCCATGACAACGCGGCGGCGGCCGACCGCAATGTTCTCGCGGCAACAGGGGACAAAGCCGACGTGGCGGCGAGCGCCGCGGCCGTGGCCCTGCCAGCGTTCCCCCTGGCGGGCCGGCCCAAGGCGCCGTTTGCGTCCAATCCGGTCCAGGCGCTGCACGGCGGCACGGTTCCCCGGGCGGCGTTATGGGCATCCGGGCAATCTGCGCCGGCATTAAGTCCGGCCGCGTTTCATACGTTGTTAAACACTTTTGCCGACACGTCCAGTAGCCCGCTCCCCGGCGCCCCGGGGCACCAGGGAGGCCAAGGCCTGGCCGCGGGCGGGGAAACGCCGCCAATCCATACGGGTACAATTCGGGAAGCAGGGCTGGCGATCAACCAACTGTTACGTCCCCACGCCAAAGAGCGCGACTAGACCTTCCATAACAATTTGCCGGTTCTTATTCCGCACCGGGCCGCGACGGTGTATATAGGCAGGACACGGTTGGTTGTTTTTGGAGTGGTTTTCTATGACCTTGACGCCGCATCTCGGACGGATCTGGTATCACGTCGGTGTCTATATGGCGGCGGCGCTGCTGCTGGGGGCCTGCGGCTTGGCCGATACCGAACAGAATTACCCCGAACGATCGGGCCGTGCCGCCAATCCCAACCCGACCGGGGAAAAGGATTCCGTGTTCGGGTCGGATGGCTTGACCCTTTTCGGCGGCAAGAAACCGGATGGGCCAGGCGGCGGCGGCGGCGGCATCGGCATCAACAGTTTTCTTTGGCGGGCTTCCCTGGACACCCTGTCTTTCATGCCGCTGAATTCCGCCGACCCGTTCGGCGGCGTCATCATTACCGATTGGTACAGCGCACCTGATAGTCCCGATGAGCGCTTCAAGATGACAATCTATATCATTGATCGGCGTCTGCGGGCCGACGGCATCAAAGTCGCGGTTTTCAAACAGACAAAAAACCAGGAGCAACAGTGGCTGAATGTCGAGGTCGCCGACGATACCGCGACACAATTGGAGAACGCCATTCTGGTCCGGGCCCGGCAATTGCGGCTGGATACCGTGGCGCAATAAGGCCGGAAAACCACGCCCGCCAAGCGCCGGTTTTGCCGCTTAAATTCCTGGGCATTTGGCGTATTGTCGGACGTTGTCGTTTCTCGCGAAACCCTAAATAGAGACGCCCGGCGTCGCCTGATGGTACGTTTTTAGGGCATATGATTGGCTCCTCCGATGTTGGGGCGGCCGGGGAGAATGAAGTCCATGGCGCGTTACAATGCCAAAACAACCGAGGCGAAATGGCAGGCGGCCTGGACGGCTGCCATGACCTTTCAGGCGGTGGAAGATCCGGATAAGCCAAAATACTATGTCCTGGAGATGTTTCCCTATCCCTCGGGACGCATTCATATGGGTCATGTGCGCAATTATGCCATGGGCGATGTGGTGGCACGCTATAAACGGGCCCGTGGGTTCAATGTCCTGCATCCCATGGGCTGGGATGCCTTCGGGTTGCCGGCCGAGAATGCGGCCCTGGAAAAACGGGTCCACCCCGCCAAATGGACCTACGAAAACATCGCCAATATGCGCCGGCAATTGCAAGCCATGGGCCTGTCCCTGGATTGGTCGCGGGAATTCGCCACCTGTGATGTGGAATATTATCGGCACCAGCAAAAACTGTTTCTGGATTTACTGCACCGCGATTTGGCCTATCGCCGGGAATCCTGGGTCAATTGGGACCCCGCCGAGCAGACCGTCCTGGCCAACGAGCAGGTGATCGACGGCCGCGGCTGGCGCTCCGGCGAACCGGTGGAACGGCGGCAATTGTCGCAATGGTTCTTCCGCATTACCGCGTTTCAGGACGAGTTGCTTGACGCCCTGGGCGCGCTCAACCGCTGGCCGGACAAAGTCCGTCTCATGCAGGCCAACTGGATCGGCCGATCTGAAGGGGCCAGATTATGTTTTGCCGTGAAACAGCAGGACTGGGAGATCGAGGTTTTTACCACGCGGCCGGATACGATCTTTGGCGCTTCTTTTCTGGCCCTGTCGCCGGATCATCCCCAGGCCGCCGCACTGGCGGCGAAGAACCCGGAAATTGCCGCCTTCATCGCCCAGTGCCGGCGTCAGGGTACCTCGGAAGAGGCGGTTGAAAAGGCCGAGAAGCTGGGATTCGATACCGCTTTACGGGTCCGGCACCCGTTTCTGCCGGAGGTTGAATTGCCGGTTTATATCGCGAATTTCGTTTTGATCGACTATGGCACGGGCGCCATTTTCGGTTGTCCGGCCCATGATCAGCGGGATTTGGATTTTGCCCGGAAGTATCATCTGGCGGTACGGCCCGTTGTGGTTCCGAAAGGCATCGAGCCCAGCGATTTTGTTGTCGATACCGAGGCCTATACAGGGCCCGGACGGCTGGCTAATTCCGAATTCCTTGATGGCATGAGCATCGATGATGCCATCGCGGAAGTGGCGCGGCGGGCCGAGGCGGGCAAATTCGGTACCCGGGAGATCATGTATCGCCTGCGCGACTGGGGTGTATCCCGGCAACGCTATTGGGGTTGCCCCATTCCGGTGGTCCATTGTGGTGACTGCGGCGTGGTGCCCGTGCCCGAGGCGGACCTGCCCGTCACGCTCCCTGATGACGTGACCTTTGATCGCCCCGGCAACCCGCTTGACCGCCATCCCACCTGGGGCGCCACCGACTGTCCAGCCTGTGGCAAGGCGGCCCGGCGGGAGACCGATACTTTTGATACTTTTGTTGATTCGTCATGGTATTTCGCCCGGTTTTGCAGCCCGCGGGCGGAACAGCCTCTGGACCGGGCGGCGGTGGATTACTGGTTGCCGGTGGATCAATATATTGGCGGCGTCGAGCATGCCATTCTGCATTTGCTTTATGCCCGGTTTTTTACCCGCGCCATTGAAACATGCGGTCATTTGGCGGTCGGTGAACCTTTTTCCGGGTTGTTTACCCAGGGTATGGTTTGCCACGAGACCTATCGGGATGAAGATGGCAACTGGCTGGAACCGGCGGAGGTGATCCGTAATGCCGCCGGCCAGCTTAGCCGCATCGACAATGACGCGGCGGTGACGGCGGGCCGGTCTGAAAAGATGTCAAAATCCCGCAAGAACGTCATTGATCCAGAGGATATCATTGAACGTTACGGCGCCGATACCGCCCGCTGGTTCATGCTGTCCGATAGCCCGCCGGAGCGGGACTTGGAATGGACCGACGGCGGTATTGAAGGCGCGTGGCGGTTTACCGGCAGGATCTGGCGCATCATAGAGGAGGCAGCCGCGACTTTGCCGCCGCCCGGATTGGCCGTGCCGGAAAATTTCAGCGACCCAGCCATGACCCTGCGCCGTATGACCCATCGGGCCATTGCGGCTGTCACGGATGGTATTGAACGGTTTCAGTTTAATGTGTCCGTGGCCCGGTTGTATGAATTGGCCAATGCGTTGGGGTCTTTCCAGGTTGCGGGCGGGTCGGACGGCGGGGCAGCGGATCAACGCTGGGCCCAGCGGGAAGCGATCGAAAGCCTCGTGGTCATGATCGGGCCCATGATGCCCCATCTGGCGGAGGAGGCCTGGCAGGCCCTGGGGCAATCTGGGTTATTGGCGGATGCGCCTTGGCCTATTGTTGATGCCAGCCTGTTATTTGAAGACACCGTTACCATAGCGGTGCAGTTGAACGGAAAAGTACGCGCCACATTGGAAATCCAGCGCGGTCTTTCCGAGGGCGAGGTGCGGGAAGCGGCGCTGGCATTGGACAAGATCAGAACGGCGGTGGCGGATAAAGCGATCCGCCGGGTGATCGTCGTGCCCAATAGAATAGTCAATGTTGTTGTTTGAGTACCTCAGCCGGCGATATTTCGCACAGGCGCTGATAGCTGCTGTCCTGGTAGGCGGTTTGTCCGGTTGCGGCTTTCAGGCGATGTATGGGTCCCGTGTCGGGCCGGCGAGGAATGCCGCCGCCAATACCGGTGATGTCGTAAGCGACATGGCATATGTGGATGTCGCCCCAATAGCCGACCGTGTTGGACAATTGGTGCGCAATCGGCTGCTGGATCTGCTGCATCCTGACGGTATGGCGGATGTGCCGGTGTTTCGCTTGACTGCTGTATTAAGCGAGGCGCGGGAAGGGCTGGCAATTCAGCAGGATGATAGTACGACCCGCTATAATTTACGCCTAACTGCCAAATTTCGGTTGATCGACAGCCGCGATGGCGCCGAGTTGTTGAACCTCACCACGCGGGCCATAGCAGCCTATAATGTTGTGCAATCGGACTACGCCAATCTGATTAGTGAAAAAGATGCCCGCAAACGCGCGGCGCTCAGTGTGGCCGAAGGGATTCAAGACCGGATCGCGGTCTATTTTTCCCGCCGGCGAGAGTAAAGGGCTCGGGAGTTCTCGTGGTCAAGGTAGCGAACCGCAGTATTGAAGCTTTTCTGGGTGCGCCCGGCGCCGGGATCGTCGCCGTTTTAGTTTATGGTGAGGACAATGGCTTGGTTCGCGAACGCGCGGCTCGCCTGGCCGCCGCGGTGGTGGATGATGCCAATGATCCGTTTCGGGTCGCCGAAGTGACGGCCGCCATGCTGAAGGAGGCGCCGACCCGTATTTTCGATGAAATGGCCGCGCTATCCTTGACCGGGGGGCGGCGCCTGGTTCGCCTCGGCGGTGCGGTTAATGGCAACTGCGCAGCGATCCAGGCGGTCTTGGACGACCCTGCAATTTCTGCCACGGATAGTTTTCTGCTGGTGGAGGCGGGGACTTTGGCGCCCCGCGATAGTTTGCGAAAACTGTTCGAAACCAGCACCCGCGCCGCAGCAATTGCCTGCTATTTGGATGATGGCCGGGCTCTGGAGGCGCTGATCGTGGAAATCATGGGTCACCGGGGCTTGCAAGTAGAGCCTTCGGCGATGGCCTATTTATGCAGTCA
Organism: Pseudomonadota bacterium; assembly: GCA_027623205.1. Lineage (GTDB taxonomy): Bacteria > Pseudomonadota > Alphaproteobacteria. The sequence goes on from JAQBYC010000002.1 coordinate 108,274, forward strand.
TTTGGGCACGGACCGCCAGATTACCCGTTCGGAACTTGAAAAACTCGCATTGTACAAGGGTCAAAACGGCGGTGCGGTCAGTCTGAACGATGCCGAAGCCAATGTGGGGGATGGCGCCCCGATGGCGCGGGACGATGTCGCCCTGGCAACCGCAAGCGGCGACCAGGCGGGCCTGGACCGGGCGCTCATGAAATGCCGCGCCGCCGGCGAGTCACCGATTGCAATTCTGCGTGCCGTGTTCCGGCATCTAGAGCGATTACACTTGTTGTCCCTGAAAGCGGCAAGTGGCGGCGATCTTGGACATTTGATCAAATCGCACCGGCCGCCCATTTTTTTCAAGCACCAACCCCTGGTGCGGAGGCAATTGCAGGATTGGCGCCCACGGCGGCTGGCCCAAGCCCTGGCTATTCTGATCGAGGCCGAATTGGATTGCAAAACCACTGGCGTACCCGCGGATGCGATTTGTGGCCGGGCGCTGATCCGCATTGCCAATGCAGCCCGGCCACGGTCCGGCAGATAGGCTATTTTCCGGATCGACCGCGCTACGCCTTATCCGGCTTTTCAATACTTATACACCCATAAGTCGCATGAATTCAGGAATCAGTGCGGTTTAGGGGAATTGTCGATGCCTTGACCTGTCGTAAACCCGAAGCGTTGTCAGGACGACAACTGTTGGCTTAAACGTTTGAGGATTTCGTCGAACTGATCCAGCGAGGTGAAGGTTATGCGAACTTCACCGCGCTCTCCCTGATGGCTGATTCTTACCGCCAGGCCTAGTTTTTCCGATAATTGTTTTTCCATGGCGCGGGTGTTTTCATCCCGCCCAGAGGCCGAGGGCGCCACTGCCGCCGTTGCTTTTTGCGGTTTTCTGACTAAAACCTCGGTCTGCCGTACATTCAGGCCTTTGCGCAGAACGGTTTGCGCCAGGGCTACCGGGTCAGCAGCCGCTAACAGGGCCCGGCCATGGCCGGCGGACAGACTGCCGTCCTGCAGCAAGGCTTTTACCGCATCGGGCAAACCTAACAGGCGCAAAAGATTGGCCACATGACTGCGGCTCTTGCCAACGGTGCGGGCCAGGTCTTCCTGTGTATTGGCGAACTCGTCCATCAGGCGGCGGTAGCCTTCGGCCTCTTCCAGCGGGGTTAGATCCTGCCGCTGCACATTTTCGATCAGAGCCACTTCCAAGGTCTGATTATCGTCCAGCTCTTTGACAATAACCGGAACTTCATACAATTGCGCGGCTTGTGCGGCGCGCCAGCGGCGTTCACCGGCAACGATTTCAAAACTGCTGTTATCGTCACCCATACGGCGCACCAGGATCGGCATCAGAATGCCTTTTTCCCGGATTGATTCGGTCAGAGCCTGCAATTCTTCGGAATCGAAATAATGCCGCGGCTGATAGCGGTTCGGCTTCAGGCTTTCGATGGGTACCGTCCGGCCTACCCGCAAGCGGTCCAACGCCGGCTGGTCATCGGGATCCTCCGCCAGCAGGGCCGAAAGGCCACGGCCAAGACCCTTGCGTGGTTGCTCCTCACTCATGCTGCCGCTGCTAGGCGCTCGCGCCGCAGCATTTCGCTGGCCAACTGCATATAGGCCAGACTGCCTGCGCATTTGTGATCGTACAACAAGGCGGGTTTGCCATGGGACGGCGCCTCAGACACGCGAACGTTGCGTGGGATAATAGTTTTATAAACCTTGTCGCCCAGAAAACCACGGACATCCTGGGCCACTTGATCAGAGAGATTATTGCGCTTGTCATACATGGTCAAGACGACACCCAGAATTTCCAATTCCGCGTTGAAACTCGTGCGGATCCGATCGATGGTTTTGATCAGCATGGATAGGCCTTCCAAAGCGAAGAACTCGCATTGCAGGGGCACCACCACCGACTTTGCCGCGACCAAGGCATTGACCGTCAACAAATTCAGGGATGGCGGACTGTCGATCAAGACGTAATCCAGATTCTCCTCTCCGGCGGCCAGAGCCTCGCGGAGACGATAGGCCCGGCGCGGCATATCAATCAATTCCAGTTCGGCCCCGGTCAGATCAACGGTCGAGGGAATGATACTCAAGCCGGGAACGGAAGTTGCTACCCGGGCCTGTGCCGCGGTCGCCTCTCCCATCAGGACATCGTACGAGCTGACGTGCCGGTTGGCGCGATCGATGCCCAGGCCGGTACTGGCATTGCCCTGGGGGTCGAGGTCCACCAGGAGCACCCGACGGCCGATCGCGGCCAGGCCGGTTCCTAGATTTATGGCCGTGGTGGTTTTGCCCACGCCGCCCTTTTGATTGGCGATGGCGATGATATGCGGTGGCCGTTTGGTTCCGCCCTCGCGCGCCGCTTCAGCAGCAACCGGGACAGCCATAGGGGCGCCTTGATTCTTGGATCGTGGAAAATCAGACATGGCTTATCTCCGTTAGTTGCAAAATTGAGCCCGATTCATCCGTGACACTTGGGAAGCGTCGGGCTGTCATTTTCCAATATTTTGTGGCGTCGGTCAATTCGGCATCTATATCTTGTCCTTTCAGCAGGAGTATCTGTCCACCAGGGGCCAGATGCCCAGATGCCAGAAGCAGCAGCCGCGGCAACGGCGCCAGAGCCCGGGCGGAAATGGTTTGAGCGGCCTGAGGGGGTAACGCCTCGATTCTTTCATTATGCACAGTCACTTCGACGCCGGTGACCCGCGCGGCTTCACGCAGGAAGGTGCATTTTCGACCATCGCTTTCGACCAGATGAACATCCCTGACTCCGGCGATTGCCAAAACCAGGCCGGGAAAGCCAGCCCCGCTGCCCAAGTCCAACCAGGGTGTTACCACCCCATTGATCTCATCAAGTTTACAAAATTTGCAGAGTTGGATCGAATCGAGCATATGGCGCCGCCAAAGATCATCCAGACTCCGTCGGCTAACCAAATTTATCCGCTGGTTCCATTTACGCAACAGAGCGGCGTAGATTTCAAGACGCCCCAATGTTTCACGTGAAACATTGGCGGCCTTGCTAAATTCCGCTGGGGCCATTGCCATAGGCCCCTGCCTGTTGCCTTGACCTGGTCCTCTAGGCAACGGCACGCCGTTTACCCCGGCGCACATGGGCCAGCAAAATAGTCAAAGCCGCCGGCGTAATACCTGGTATTCTGCCGGCAGCCCCCAGAGTTGCCGGTCCGTGAGTTTTCAACTTTTCTCGAACTTCATTGGAAAAACCCTGCACACGGTCATAATCAAAATCCCTGGGCAATTCCAGCGCCTCATCCCGACGGTAGGCTTCGATATCCGCTTGTTGCCGGCCCAAATAACCAGCATAGTGGGCCTCGATCTCCAACTGTGCGGCAACGGTTTCAGATACACGTGACAATTCCGGCCAAAGCGCGGCCAAAGACTTCATATTCACCTCTTTGTAGGCAAGCAACTCCATGCCCGTCCGGCGACGGCCATCGGAATTTACCGGAACACCTTTCGCACTTGCTTCGTGTGGCGTCACCCGATGGCTTTCCAAGAACTGCCGCGCATCATCAAGCGCCGCCAACTTGATCTTGAAGGCAGCGGCCCGCGGCGCCTCGACGCAGCCCACGGACAAGCCCAAGGGAGTCAATCGCTGATCTGCGTTGTCCGAGCGCAGCAGCAAACGATATTCCGCGCGGGAGGTGAACATCCGGTAGGGTTCCTGCGTACCCCGGGTAACCAGATCGTCGATCATCACACCGATATAACCATCGGCACGGTCCAACAGCAACGGCGCACCACCTCCCGCTGCAAGGGCGGCATTCAACCCGGCCATCAAACCCTGCGCCGCCGCCTCTTCGTATCCGGTCGTCCCGTTAATCTGTCCGGCCAGATACAAACCGGGCAACCGCCGGGACTCCAAACTTGGCCACAGCTCCCGCGGATCGACAAAATCATATTCAATGGCATAACCGGGCCGGATCATGCGCGCCTGTTCCAAACCCGGGATGAGCTGCAAAAAAGCCGATTGGACATCCTCTGGCAGCGAGGTGGAAATGCCGTTGGGATAAACAGTGTGATCGTCCAGGCCTTCTGGTTCCAAAAAGATTTGATGCCGGCCACGATCCGCAAACCGCACTACCTTGTCTTCAATGGAGGGACAATACCGCGGTCCCGTGCCCTCAATCTGCCCCGAATAAATCGGCGCCCGATCCAGGTTGGCGCGGATCAGATCATGCGCCGCGACCGTCGTTCCGGTAATATGGCAATCAACCTGAGGATTCGTAATCGCTTTCGTCAGAGTGGAAAACGCTTCCGGTACGGCATCGCCGCACTGCCGTTCCAATTGCGACCAGCCAATCGTCCGTCCATCCAATCGTGGTGGTGTCCCGGTCTTGAGACGCCCCATGCGCAAATCAAGGTCATATAACCGCGCCGATAGGCCAACGGCCGGCGCCTCGCCAATGCGGCCAGCCGGCCAGTTTTTCTCACCAATATGAATCCGGCCGCGTAAGAATGTGCCCGTGGTAACAACCACGCGCCCGCCGATGACAGCCTCGCCATCGGCAAGTATTACGCCCTCCACGGCGCCATCCCGAACCAGCATGTCCTCTACCGCACCGGCCTGAATGCGCAGATTTCCGATCTCGGACAAGGCTTGCTGCATGGCCAACCGATACAGGGCGCGGTCGGCCTGGGCCCGCAGGCCACGCACAGCCGGCCCCTTGCTGCGATTAAGCAGGCGGAACTGAATGCCGCCCGCATCCGCGACCCGACCCATCAGGCCATCCAAGGCATCCACCTCCCGCACCAAGTGGCCTTTACCCAAGCCGCCAATCGCTGGATTGCATGACATCTCGCCAATAGTATCCAGACGGTGAGTCAGCAACAGGGTTCGCGCGCCAACCCGTGCGGCGGCGGCCGCCGCTTCGCAGCCCGCGTGGCCCCCACCGACCACAATGACGTCATAGTTTTTCATCATCGGCAAAATAGCCAGACAGGGCCTCAAAGTCAAAATTTCCAAACAAAACAATCTGTCAATGTTTCACGTGAAACATAAAAAACCAGATCGCCTACCTTATTTGCCTATACAAAAGTCACTGAACACAACATCTAGAATATCCTCCACATCGACGCGGCCGGTGATACGCCCCAAATGGCGGGCTGCCAGACGAACATCCTCCGCCACCAGCTCTGCCTCCACCTCCACAAGCCCCCGTCGCAGAGCGTCCCGGCAATCTTCAAGACCTTGCCGGTGGCGCAACCGCGTCAAGCCCGGCGGCCCGCCGAGCGCCATGCGCGATTTCGCCTCCCATTCAAGGCGCGCCATCAGTTCAACCAATCCTACGCCGGTCTTGGTTGACAGCGCCAGGCCATGGGCGGGCGCCGCAGCCGCCAGATCGACTTTATTTGCGATCAAAATACCGTCATCCACCGCCAAAGCCAGAACCTCGACCGGCGGAACCGGAGTCGCGGAACAATCATAAAGCACAAGCTTCAAATCTGCCCGTTCACCCCGCGCCCGAGCCCGGCGAACCCCCTCCACCTCAATTTCATCGTCGCTTTCCCGCAGACCCGCCGTATCCGCCAAGACCACGGGATAGCCGCCCAAATTCAAATATACCTCCACGATATCCCGGGTCGTGCCGGCCTGGCTCGAAACAATAGCGGCCTCCCGTCGCGCCAAAGCGTTCAACAGGCTAGATTTTCCCACATTGGGGGCGCCCAGGATCACCATATGGCAACCCTCCCGCAGCCGCTCACCCCGTTGGCCGTCATCCAAATGGACAGACATTTCATCGGCCAAACGTTCAAGAACCGGCTTCTGTCGCGCAAAAAGACCGTCAGGCAGCTCTTCATCAGGAAAGTCGATTTCCGCCTCCAAATGCGCCAGGGCACCGATAAGATCCGCCCGCCAACCTTCATAAAGGCGTCCCAGGTCCCCCGCCATCTGCCGCTCGGCCTGCCGCCGCTGCGCTTCCGTCTCCGCGGCGATCAGGTCCGCCAGACCCTCGGCCTGGGTTAAATCCATTTTGCCGTTTTGAAAGGCCCGCCGGGTAAACTCCCCGGCCTGGGCAAGACGGCAGCCGGGAAATCTCCCCAACGCTTCCAAAAGCGCGGTAATTACCGCCGGACCGCTATGACCATGCAACTCAGCCACGTCCTCGCCGGTAAAACTCTCCGGTGCGGGGAACCAGAGCACCAATCCACGATCCAGGGTCTGGCCCCCAACCGGATCGACAAAAGCCGTCAAATGGGCCCGCCGCGGCAGCGGCAGAGCCCGGCCATTCATGACCGCCGCCAGAACCGCGCCCGCCTGGGCCCCCGATATCCGCAGAACCGCCACACCGGCCCGCCCCGACGCAGTCGCCAAGGCATAGATGGTATCGCGGGCCGACATCACCAAATATGCAAATAATCTGCCGGGTTCGGGCGTTTCTTGGTCGGCGCTACGCTTTTTGCCGTACCAATATGAAGGAAGCCTACCAACACATCCTTGGGGGCCAGACCCAATGATGCCTTGACGTTCTCATCATAACAGGGCGCCCCGGTCACCCAAATTGCGTCGTAACTCTGGGCATATAACGCGTTCATCAGGTTTTGCACTGCCGCCCCCGTCGCCATCACCTGTTCTATGGGGGGCACTTTCGGATGATTTTCCACAATTTCAGACCAAACCGCCAGAACCAGCGGCGCCCGGACGGCCTTACCTCTGGCCTTTTCAATCTCATCAGATCCCGCGTCGGGCTCCCGCTTCACCAGGGCCGCGGCGAAAATATCGCCCAAATCCCGCCGCCGTCCACCGCGAATACTCAAAAACCGCCAAGGCCGCAACGCACCGTGGTCCGGTGCCCGCATAGCGGTTTCCAGCAGGCTCAAAACCTCGCCATCACTGGGCGCCGGTTCCGCCAACATACCCGCTGGCGTCGATTGCCGTCCCAACAAACATTCCATGGCATCCATCGGCCAAACTCCCCTATCCAGCAGCACCGATACCGGCCGCCTATTTGTTGTCCTCACCTTGTCCCATGGCTTTGGCCCAAAAGGCCTTTTGCATCGTATCCCAACCTTGCACCCCCGCCGGCAGCCACGTTTTCAACAGCCCTTCCATATCCGCCCCGGCAACGGCATCCTTCATCCGGCTCTGCATCTCGGCCAATACAGCCTCCTGCATCGGTGCGACATCCGGCAACCCCAAAAAGGCACGCGCTTCCTGCGGGCTACAATCAATATCAATCTTGACTTTCATTTCTTCAATATCCTGCTTTTGCCCGCGCCATCAACGTGCCAAACTTAGTCCAGGGGATCAATTGGGGCAATGGCGTCCCGGCTTGTGCTGCTGATAGGGGAATAGGGGCATGGTGAACCAGCTTGGGGCAGAGACCTCGCCCTATCTATTGCAACACAAGGACAACCCAGTACATTGGCGCGCCTGGGGTGATGAGGCCCTGGCCGCAGCCCGTGAAAGCGGCAAACCAATTTTGCTGTCCATCGGTTACGCCGCCTGCCATTGGTGTCATGTCATGGCCCACGAATGCTTCGAAAACCCTGCTATCGCCACCTTGATGAACGAACTCTTCATAAATATCAAGGTAGACAGGGAAGAACGCCCAGATATCGATGCGGTGTACATGGCCGCGTTGGGTTTAATGGGACAGCAGGGTGGCTGGCCGCTGACCATGTTTTTAACCCCCGAGGGGCAGCCTTTCTGGGGCGGCACATATTTTCCTCCCGAAGCACGTTATGGCCGGCCCGGCTTCCCGGATATCATGCGCCGCATCACCGAGGTCTATCATACGGACCCCGCTTCCGTACGCAAGAACAGCGAAGCCGTGCTGCACTCCCTGAACCAACTTGCCGCCGGCGATCCAACCGCCCCTGCTATCCAGATTGGCATTGATATGCTGGACCGGGTGGCACAAATAATGTGCGAACAGGTCGACCCGGTTCATGGCGGTGTCGGCCAGGCGCCAAAATTCCCACAGACATATGCAATCGAAATGGTCCTGCGCGGTTGGTTACGCCAGCCTGACGACACCATGATGGCAGCGGTCGACAGAACTCTGACCGGCATGTGCCAGGGCGGTATCTATGACCATCTGGCGGGAGGTTTTGCACGCTATTCAACGGACGAGCAGTGGCTGGCGCCGCATTTCGAAAAGATGCTGTACGACAATGCGCAACTCATAGATATTCTGACATTAGCCTGGCAGGCCGGACAGAATCCACTGTATTATCAAAGAGTTAAGGAAACTATTGCCTGGACACTGGATGAAATGGTGGTCGCGGGAGGCGCCTTTGGCGCCACCCTGGACGCCGATAGCGAAGGCGAGGAAGGCCGTTTCTATGTCTGGCAGGAAGCGGAAATCGACGCTGTCCTGGGCCAGGACGCGGGCGTCTTCAAAGCGGCCTATGATGTCTCCCCAGCCGGCAATTGGGAAGGCAAGGTAATCCTTAACCGATCCGCCCGGCCGGATCTTGGTTCCGATGCCGAGGAAGCCTTATTGCGGCGTTGCCGTAATAGGCTACTGGATCGACGCCGCGGTCGCATCCGGCCCGGTTGGGATGATAAAGTCCTGGCCGATTGGAATGGCCTCATGATCGCCGCCCTGGCCAATGCCGCTGCCGTCTTCGCTCAACCGGTCTGGGCGAAGGCAGCCATTGACGCCTTTGATTTCGTCACCGCCAAGCTTTGCCCGGATGGCACCCTGATGCACGGCTATCGCCACGGCCAGGCCAAACATCGCGCCCTATTGGATGATTATGCCAATATGGCCCGTGCCGCCCTGATGCTCTATGAAATCCATGGCGACGACCGCTATCTGCGGCAGGCCCAGGACTGGGTTGCCGCTGTCGAAACCCATTTTGCCGACGCGGAACGGGGTGGTTACTATTTCTCCTCCGCGCAGGCCACCGACGTCATTGCCCGCATGCGGCACGGTAACGACAACGCGGTGCCGTCAGGCAATGGCGTAATGATCGGGGTACTGACCCGGCTTTGGCTTTTGACCGGCGACGGCACATATGGCCAAAAGGCCGAAGCCGTGGCGCGATCGTTTTCGCCGCAAATGGCCAGCCATGCCCTGGCCATGACCACATTGTTGAACAACGTTGAATTTATGCTTCACCCTGTGCAAATTGTTATCATGGGTGAACGGGCCGACAAAGCCCTCCAGGAGATGTTATCCGTGGTGCATGGCCTTGCCCTTCCCAACAAGGTCCTGCAAGTATTGACGCCGGGACAGACCCTGCCCGCCGGCCATCCTGCAACCGGCATGGCGCAGCTTGGCGGCCAGGCCACGGCTTATATCTGTATCGGGCAGACCTGTTCCCTGCCCCAGACCAAGACCGCGGACCTGCGCACCGCATTGAATATGGTGACCAAAACCTCGCACCCGGTGCGATAACCCAATGCCACAACAATCCATGCACTCGCCCATTGGCGATCTTACCATCACCTGCGAGGACGGCGCCGTCGTTCTGTTGGATTGGGGTTGGGCCAGGGATCAATCAATTGACGACCTGCTGAATGAAGCGAAAGCGCAGTTGGAGGCATATTTCGATGGCAGCAGAAAAACCTTCGATCTGCCGCTGATGCCCGCCGGGACCGATTTTCAGCGCCGGGTCTGGCAATCAATGCAGACAATTCCCTATGGGGAAACAAGGAGTTATGGTGCCATGGCCAGAGATCTGGGCAGCGCCGCCCGGGCCGTTGGCGCGGCCTGTGGGGCCAATCCAATTCCTGTGCTCATCCCCTGCCACAGGGTCCTCGCCGCCGCCGGCATGGGCGGCTACTCGGGCGAAGGCGGCCTGAAAACCAAAATTTCACTCTTACGTCTGGAAGGCGCCTTGTTATAGGTTTAGCCGTCTTCGCGCCATCAACCTGAGTGACAAGCTTTGCTCCATCAGGCTATTGTCCCACCAACCAATTGCTACCGCCCGGTAATCCGACAATAATCGTAACCAATATACTTGGGAAAGGCTCCACGAACATGGTCAAAGCAATCCGATTTCATAAAGCAGGCAGCCCATCGGTGATGGCCTGGGAAGAGGTCAAACTCGGCAAGCCCAAAAAGGGTCAGGCCCTGATCCGGCACACCGCCATCGGCCTTAATTACGTCGATACCTATCAACGTAGCGGCATGTACCCCATGCCCATGCCTTCGGGATTAGGTATGGAAGCCGCCGGCGTGGTCGAGGCCGTTGGCGCCGGTGTCAAGCATGTCAAGCCCGGCGATCGGGTCGCCTATGGCAGCGGCGCTCCCGGCGCTTATTCCGAAGCACGCATCATGGATGCCGCCACCTTGGTAAAAATCCCGCGCGGCATATCCGATGAAGCCGCCGCCGCCATGATGCTCAAGGGCATGACGGTGGAATACCTAATCCGGCGCACCTATCCGGTAAAAAAGGGCCAGACTGTATTGTTTCATGCGGCCGCCGGTGGCGTTGGTCTGATTGCCGGGCAATGGCTGAACGCGCTTGGTGTCCGCGCCATTGGCACCGCGGGCGGACCCGCCAAGGTGAAGCTTGCCAAAGCCCATGGCTATGCCGAGGTTATCGATTACACCAAAAAGGATTTCGCCAAGGAAGTTGCGCGCCTGACGAAAAATGCAGGCGTGCCGGTGGTCTATGATTCGATCGGCCAGTCGACCTGGAATGGTTCTCTCGATTGCTTGCAACCCCGCGGCTACCTGGTCTCCTTTGGCAACGCTTCCGGCCCGGTGGAAAGTTTCGCGCCAGGCATTCTAGGGGCCAAGGGATCCCTCTACCTGACGCGTCCCAGCCTGGTTGCCTATACCGCCAACCGCAAGGAATTGGAAGCCAGCTCCAAAGCTCTGTTCGCCATGGTGAAAAGCGGCAAGGTCAAAATCGAAATCAATCAGACCTATGCGCTAAAGGACGCAAAACAAGCCCATAAGGATCTGGAAAGCCGCAAAACCACGGGATCAACCATACTTATTCCCTAGTTTTGTGGGAAATGACGGAAAATACGCGCAAAGATAACAGATTTAGGGCCGCGCCGCTGCCAGCGCGGCCCTTTACTTTTCCTAGAGCATATTGCTTCGAAACATGCTTGGACTCTTAAGAATAGAGCAATTGAGCCAATTATTTAAGTCCCAATAGCGACTCCGATTAATTGAAAATTGCTCCAATACAAAGGACCACCGGTATCAAGTGTTCATGGAATCGAAAAACTCGTTGTTATCCTTGGTTGCCTTCAACTTACCCAACAGGAAGTCCATGCTGTCCATGGCGCCCATGGGGTTGAGAATGCGCCGCAGCACCCACATTTTCGCCAAGGCGCCCTTTTCCACCAGCAGTTCCTCTTTGCGGGTGCCGGATTTGATAATGTCGATGGCCGGAAATACCCGCTTGTCGGCCAATTTCCGGTCCAGCACAATCTCCGAGTTGCCCGTCCCCTTGAACTCCTCGAAGATAACCTCATCCATCCGGCTGCCGGTATCGATGAGAGCGGTGGAGATAATGGTCAACGAGCCGCCCTCCTCGATGTTCCGCGCCGCACCGAAGAATCGTTTCGGCCGTTGCAGGGCATTGGCGTCCACGCCGCCGGTCAGCACCTTACCCGATGACGGCACCACGGTATTATAAGCCCGCGCCAGCCGGGTAATCGAATCCAATAAAATCACCACGTCGCGCTTATGTTCCACCAGGCGTTTAGCCTTATCAATCACCATCTCCGCCACCTGAACATGGCGCGAGGCCGGCTCGTCAAATGTCGAGCTGATCACCTCCCCTTTCACCGACCGTTTCATATCAGTGACTTCCTCCGGGCGCTCATCGATCAACAGAACGATCAGGAAGCATTCGGGATGGTTGGCCATGATTGAATGGGCAATGGATTGCAGAATAACCGTCTTGCCTGTCCGCGGCTGTGCCACAATCAAGGCGCGTTGACCTTTGCCGATAGGCGATACCAATTCGATCACCCGGCCGGTCTTATCCTCCAGGGTCGGATCATTCCGTTCCATGATAAGCCGCTCATCTGGATACAACGGCGTCAAATCATCGAAATGAACCTTATGCTTGGCTTCTTCCGGATCACTGAAATTGATGCTTTTAACCTGCAACAACGCAAAATAGCGCTCGCCATCCTTTGGCGCGCGGATTTCCCCTTCCACCGTATCACCGGTACGCAGGGAAAAACGCCGAATCTGCGAGGGCGAAACATAAATATCATCCGGTCCCGGTAGATAGTTCGCTTCCGGCGCACGCAAAAACCCAAAGCCATCCTGAAGAATTTCGAGAACACCAACGCCGGTAATTTCTTCGTTATGTTCAGCCGCGAGCTTCAATATCGCAAACATCTGCTCTTGCCGACGCAACGCAGACGCGTTTTCTACTTCCTGTTCCTCCGCATAGGCCAGGAGATCGACTGGCGACATCGCCTTTAATTCTTGCAATTTCATTTGATTGCCGTTTGCTTGTTGGAAAGGGAAAATAGGTGTGACATCAGTTTCGTTGAACAACGCTGCAATAGCGGCTTCAACCATTCAGATGGTGAAAAAAGAGGCTCGCCGGGAGGAAAACTCGAAACGCGGCACCGGACGGCACCGTCGGCCTTGGATCGTACCCTGCACCTAACATAGGTAAAGCCATAACAAAAGCAAGAAATTGCCGCAAATAAACCCGCATTTTTATGACGACAAGAACGCCATGCTCTATCGGGCCGAATAACCACCATCGATCAGCAGATCCGACCCAGTCATGAAACGGGAATCATCGCTGGCCAGATAGACCGCCGCGCGGGCAATTTCCGCCGGTTGACCTAGCCGGCCCATGGGATGGGCCGGCCCCCATTCCCGTTCGGCGGTTGCCAAATCACCAAATTGCTGGGCCAGCCGGTCTGTCGCAACGCCACCCGGTGACAACGTGTTCGCCCGAATATTCTGTTCCGCATACTCCAAGGCAATGACCTTGGCCAGTTGCAACAAGGCCCCCTTGGTCGCACAATAGGCGCCACGCAGCGGCGTTGCGACCCTCGCCATCTGCGAGGCGGTAATGATAATGGATCCACCACCAGCTGATAACATCTGTGGAATCAGGAATTTAGATGTCAGAAAGACCCCCGTCAGATTGACCGCCAGGGCCTGGTTCCAATCTTCCAGAGACAGATCAACAATCGTGGCGGGCCGGGTCAGAGTGGCGGCATTACACATGCCGATCGTGATGGGCCCAAATCTCTCCGCGACCGTGCGAACCGCAGCTTGTACCGAGGTTTCATCACGCACATCGCAACCGCAGGCCATGGCGCGGCCACCAGCCGCCGCAATCGCCGCCGCCTCTACCTCGGCAGTGGCGGCATCAACATCCAACAGTCCCACCGCAGCGCCTTCACCGGCGAAAGCCTGGGCGCTGGCCAAACCAATGCCACGCGCGGCACCTGTTATTAACGCGACTTTTCCAGCCAGACGCCCGTCCAACATAGCGCAATCTCCTGCAAAAACCATCAAAATGGCCGCACAATCACCATAATTACAATAATTATCATAAAAACCGTCGGAATTTCATTGATTTTTCGGTAAAAGCCGGTCGTGTGTATGTTTCGATCTTCGGCAAACGCCCTGCGCCAGCGCGATAGCCATGCATGCGTGCCGCCCAGGCCGACAATAGCACAAAATAGCTTAATCCAGATCCATTTCTCCTGAAAATCTATCAAACCTGGCGTAAATAGTAGAAAAATTCCCAAAATCAGCGCCAACATCATTGCAGGATTTATAATCGCCCGTAGTAATCGCCGTTCCATCACCTTGAACGTTTCCGACAGCTCCGAGCCGACCGCCGCGTCCGCATGATAGACATACAGCCGCGGCAAATATAACATGCCTGCCATCCAGGCGATTACCGCGATTATGTGCAGCGCCTTGATCCAACGGTACCATTCCAGGAAAAATTCACTCATACGGCACTTCCATGGCCACACGCAGCAAAACCATCAGGACAACAGCGCTTGTCACTCATACCGCCGCTCCGCGCCCCAGGGTCAGGCCATGACAACGCATTCCGCGTCATTGCTGCCAGACCATCTATGAATTTCCCATGAATGCCCACGGTCGGAACCCGGGCATATTCGATTATCCCCTTCTTTTCCGCCAGATGCCGATAATCGATGTCCAGTTCCACCAAGGTTTCTGAATGTTCCGAAACAAAGGCCACCGGCACCAGCACGACGCCCACGCCGTCTTTACCGGCCAGGGCTATTTCATCCTCGGTCGCGGGTCCAATCCATTCCAGAGGCCCGACCCGGCTTTGATAACAAACACGCCAGTCCAGATCCTTAAATCCACTCGCCGCCAAACCTGCGACAAGCGCTGCACAGGTTTGTTCCACCTGCCATTGGTACGGATCGCCACCAGCAATTATCTTTTTCGGCAAGCCATGGGCAGACAGCAATAATCTGATCGGCCCTTTATCCAGCGCAGCCCGAAGTAGAGGCACGGTCAATGCCACTTGAGCTGCGATAAATCCTGAATTCCGGGCATAACAGCAGATTGTTCGCTCCGGCGCCCGCAGACCCGCCAGCTCTGCGGCGCGGTGCCAGTCATTCATCGACGAGCCCGAGGTCGTCGATGAAAACTGCGGATACAGAGGCAATAGAACAACCTGATCAGGGCCAAAATCAGCTACTATCCGCGCCACCTGATCACTGAATGGATGCCAATAGCGCATACATGGAAAAACTTTGACCGTGCCCAGGTCCGCCAAAGCCACCTCCAGCGCCCTTGCCTGCTTTTCCGTTTGCATTCGAATGGGCGAACTGCCACCGATCTTGGCATAAATTGATCGAGCATGAGCCGCCCGGCGCGATGAAATCAGGCGAGCCAGAAACCAACGAACCGGGGCCGGCGCGGTTATAATCGCTGGATCACTGAACAAATTCCGCAAAAATGGCTTAACTGAATCAAGATTGTCCGGACCGCCAAGATTGAACAGAATTACTGCGATCCGAGACATTTATGGCTGTCCCTCCTTATCCGCGGATGCCACCCTCAGCCACGCAGCATTTCAGCCAGACGACCAACATTTTCCGGTGGCGTTTCAGGTACGATGCCATGGCCCAGATTGAAAATAAAGGGTCCATGGCCCAGGGTATCCAGAATTCGTTTCACTTCGGTTTCCATAGCCGCACCGCCAATGACCAGAAGCCGGGGATCCAGATTACCCTGCAAGGTCACTTTGCCTTGTGCGTTCGATCCCTGCAATTCCGCGGCGGCCCAGTCCAATGGCACGGTCCAATCCAGACTGACCCCATTGACCCCCGCCACCTGGGCAAAAGCCTTATACCCAGCCCCGGCGCCACGAGGAAAACCGATAATCGGGAGTTCGGGATAGCGCTGCCGTAATAACACGGCAATCTGTTGTACCGGCTCGATACACCACCGCTGAAAAGCGGTTTCCGATAACGCCCCGGCCCAAGTATCAAACAATTGTACCGCCTCAGCACCAGCATCCACCTGCTTGCCAAGATATTCCACCGTCGCGGCGACCAGCAATTGGATCAGTTGGCCAAAGCCGTCCGGATCGGCATAAGCCCATTGTTTCACCATCGCATGATCACGGCTGCCCTTGCCTTCCACCATATAAGTCGCCACGGTCCAGGGTGCGCCGGCAAAACCGATCAGCGCCACATCATTGGGCAACGCCGCTGCCAACCGCCCAACAGTCTCGTACACCGGTGCCATCCGCTGGTGCAAATTGTCCATGCGTAATGCCGCCAATTCCGTGACATTACGGATTGGCTCCAGGATCGGCCCTTCACCTTCGCGATAATCCAGGGCCTGACCTAATCCATGGGGGATCAACAAAATATCGGCAAACAGTATGGCCGCATCCATGCCGAACCGCCGGATCGGCTGCAGGGTAACTTCGGTAGCTAGGTCAGGGTTGAAACAAAGGTCCAGAAAGCTCCCCGCCTGTTCCCGCGTTGCCCGGTATTCCGGTAGATAACGGCCCGCCTGCCGCATCAGCCAGAACGGCGGCCGGGTTAGCGTTTCGCCCCGCAAGGCACGAATAAGCAATTTTTCGTCTGTCTGCATTATTCGTGTCCTATATCTGTAGACTCAATTTCGTTTTCCGTCTTTTTGCATATAAATTTTTTTAAAGATAGATAGTGGAAGATAGTGAATCCCTGTGAAAGTTGGGGATTAAGGCCGATCCCCCGATTCGTCCCGAAAATAGTCCCCAGACCAGACATCTAGTTTACCGATGTGGATAAATCGGTAAATCTGGTTAGAATTAAGCGGATCAACATCGGGATACTCTGGATAAGAAATTTACTGTTTGAAAATTCACGGCATATCGATTCGAAGGTGGGATGTTATTCATAGCTTAAAAAGTAGGGGTACGGATAACCCCTCAAGGTGTGCAGTTTTCGCTGTCAGTCCGGAAAACACGGTTTATCCCCGTCACTAACAATTTTTGTCATCCAGATTTTTCATCTGTAGAAGGCCGCTAAACCGCAATGACCAAGTTCCATTTACATCTGGTATCCGATGCCACAGGCGATACCTTGCTTTCGCTGGCAGCGGCGGCTTTGGTGCAATTCGAGGGCGCGGAGCCGAACCGTCATATGTGGACCATGGTACGTTCCAAAGCCTTGCTTTCGCCGGTCATTGCGGCCATTGAAAAAAATCCTGGTTTGGTCATGTTCACTTTGGTGGATCATCATTTGCGGGAAATTCTGCGTGAGGAATGCCGCCGCCTGCAAATCCCGTGCGTCCCGGTGCTGGACCCGGTTCTTGGTGCTCTGGAAAATTTTCTTGGTGCTGAAAGCCGTGAAATGCCGGGTCGGCAGCACGTTATGGATGCGGATTATTTTGAGCGGATAGATGCAATTCAATTTAGTTTGCATCATGACGATGGTCAGGCAGTCGATGGTTTCCACCGGGCGGACGTTATCCTGGTAGGTATTTCCCGCACTTCCAAGACACCCACGTGCATGTACCTGGCCAATCGTGGCCTGAAAGCTGCCAATATTCCGCTGGTGCCGGGTATTCCGCTGCCAGATCAATTAATGCAATTGGACGACGTCCTGATAATCGGTTTGACGGCATCGCCGGATCGACTCGTCCAGATACGCCGCAACCGATTGAAATATTTGAACCAGGAAGAAGACACGGACTATGTGGATATACAGTCGGTGAAAGAAGAAGTGGTCAATGCCCGGCGATTGTTTGGCCAGAAAGGCTGGCCTCAAATTGATGTCACTCGTCGCTCAATTGAGGAAACCGCTGCCGCAATCATTGGATTGCATACTCAACGAATGGAAGCAAAGACTTAGTTTCAGGCCAAACGAGGAACTAATCCTCTGGCAGCTCGGGCCAATGAAAAGGGATTTCCGGTGCGGCTAATTCAAGCCGGGGAAGAACCGCTGCATCCTTGACGCGTAGCCAGGGTTTTAATAGATCCCGATCCCGGTGCTGCCGTTCGCCAGGTCGCGCCGCCGCCGTGCGCTCCAGGCGCAGACGGTACAACATTGGAAAGGCATCGTCGTTTGACCCCGAACCGCTTGATCCCGTCAAAGCATAGTTGCTTAAGTCCTTGATCCCGGCCGCAATAGCGGCTTGTTGAAAGCGCTGCCGTGCCGAACCGTCGGGCTGGATCAGCAGATATTGTTCAACCAAGGGACCCTGATCCAGAATGGTCAAGCGACAATCTTCCTGCCCGGCGACAAAAACCATAAAACGCTGGCTATGGGCGGACAGCAACTGGGTTGCCATGGCAGCCGCACTTTTCCGCCCGGCGGCGTTGGCGGAAAAACCGAAATACTCGAAGAACTTCCCTTCCAGCGCCTCAACATAGTCTTCACCCCGTTCAAACAATCGCTGATCGATGTAGCCCAGTTGTTTCCCAAGCTCCCTAATTGCCGTATCGGTCAACCGCTCCAGTTTCACATGCATATGGCTAAGTATCATGCCATCGCCTGTCACGCTCTCCTGCGCCAATATTGCATAATCGAGGCCTAAGAGACGGCGCAATAATGCGTCGCAGCCGGGATCTTCCAGATGACAATGGCTTGCCTTGAAGTCCGAGAGGTCCAGATCCGGGGCCAGGCGCTGAATGTTGCGCCACGTCACGCGGTTTGAACTGCGGAGGCGAAAATGTTTTTTCAGCGGGCGGGGTAAAGTGCCATCGATCAGGAACATCAACACCGTATTCTGATGCCGATGCTCGATCCAGGCATTGCCAAGGCTGGGCAACAACTGATCCACGGAGACGAATGGATATGGTTTCCCGTCGGATATAAAACGAAAGAAACTGTCGATTAGACTATGGCCCAGAAGTTGCGTGGTCAGCCGAGCCCGATTTATCAAGTATGGATCGGCCTTGACAGGATCTGGCAGTGGAATGATGCCTGCCTATCCGGTTGACTCCCATGCCCACTAGATCTAGCGTTGGGCATGGATGTCCTTGCCCGTGACGA